>JANXSS010000369.1 GCA_025356535.1 Herminiimonas sp. | reverse complement strand
CTTCAGGCGGCGGGCGCCGACTTCGGGCTGCAGCCGCTCCGACAGGATCGCATCCTGCGTCGTCACGCCGACCGGACACTTGCCGGTATGGCAGTGGTGGCAGAAGCCCGCCGCCGTGCCCAGCTTTGCATAGTCGGCGCTGGCATCGTGATGCACGCCGTCGACGAGGTAGCTGTCGCTGTTGCAGCCCAGCGCAACCAGCACGCCCTGGCCGATCGCCACCGCGTCGGCGCCCATGGCCAGCGCCTTGGCGACGTCGGCGCCGCTGCGAATGCCGCCGGAGATGATGAGCTGCACCGTGCCGCGCATGTTGAGGTCTTCCAGCGCATCGACCGCCTGGCGCAAGGCGGCCAGCGTCGGTATGCCGACGTGTTCGATGAAACAGGTCTGGGTCGCCGCCGTGCCGCCCTGCATGCCGTCGACCACGATGACGTCGGCGCCTGCATGGACCGCGAGCTTGACGTCGTGGAAGGTGCGGGTAGCGCCGACCTTGACGTAGATCGGCGTTTCCCAATCGGTCATCTCGCGCAGTTCCTTGATCTTGATGACCAGGTCATCCGGCCCGGTCCAGTCGGGATGGCGCGAGGCGGAACGCTGGTCGATGCCGGCCGGCAGGGTGCGCATCTTGGCAACCCGGGGCGAAACCTTCTGCCCCAGCAGCATGCCGCCGCCGCCCGGCTTGGCGCCCTGGCCGATCACCAGTTCGATCGCATTGGCCTTGCGCACGTCGTCCGGATTGAAGCCGTAGCGCGATGGCAGGCACTGGTAGACCAGCGTCTTCGACGATTCACGTTCCTCGGCCGTCATGCCGCCGTCGCCGGTGGTGGTCGACGTGCCGACTTCGGTGGCCGCGCGGCCCAGCGCTTCCTTCACATTGGCCGACAGCGCACCGAAGCTCATGCCGGCGATCGTGATCGGAATTTCCAGTTCGATCGGCTTCTTGGCGAAGCGGGTGCCGAGGATGGTCTTGGTCACGCAGCGCTCGCGATAGCCTTCGAGCGGATAGCGCGACAACGACGCGCCGAGCAGCACCAGGTCATCGAAATTGGGCAGCGCCCGCTTGGCGCCCAGGCCGCGAATCTCGTAGAGGCCGTGGGCTGCGGCGTTCTGGATGTAGTCGAGCGTCTTGCGGTCGAATCCCTTGCTCTCTTCGCGCACCAGGCGTTTCAGTACATGTTCGTCATTGCTCATTTCATGCTCCTCGATCAATATTCCTGGTTCGCGTCTGCATTCCAGTGGTAGAGCTTCTTCGCCGAAGCGACACGTTTGAATTCCTTCGGATCGTGCGCAAATCCTGCCCGGTCGAGCAACCCCGCAACGGCGCTGTAGTCGGCCTCGGCCATCGGCTCGATCTGGGCGTCGGCGCCAAGCGACTTGATCGTGCCGCGCACATACAGAACCGCCTCGTAGAGCGAGTCGCCGAGCGCGTCGCCGGTGTCGCCGCAGATCACGATGCGACCGGCTTGCGCCATGAAGGCGGAAAAGCTGCCGACCGATCCGCCGACGACGATGTCGGCGCCCTTGAGCGAAATCCCGCAGCGCAGCGACGCATCGCCATCGATGACCAGCAAGCCGCCATGGGCGGTGGCGCCGGCGGCAACCGAGGCGAAGCCCTTGACGTGCACTTTGCCCGACATCATGTTCTCGGCCACGCCCGGTCCGGCATTGCCCAGGACCGTGACGGTGCCGTGCTTGAGCATGCCGGCGGCGTAGTAACCGACATGGCCTTCGATGGTGACGGAAATCGGAATATCCAGACCCACGGCGATGTTGTGTTCGCCGTCGGGATTTTTTACCGTCACGTGTTCGACACCCTGCCCGGCCGCTTCGCGGTGCAGGAAACGGTTCAGGTCGCTCAGGGGCGTGACGGCCAGGTCAAACGTCAGATTTTCCATACATACATCTCCTGCGGTGCTGGTTCGTAAATGCGGGCATGCTTGACGCCCGGCAGATGGGCCAGCGAGCGGAACTCGGAGGCGATCGCGACATAATCGTCGGTCTCCGCAACGATGGCCGGCTTGCAGGCAAACGGGTCGCGCACCAGTGCGAGCTTGTCTTCGGTGCCGATCAGGAAGGTATAGAAACCGTCGAGTTCGTCGAAGCCTGCCTGCAAGGCCGTCTCCAGGTCGTCGCCTTCGCGCATGCGCCATTCGATGAAGCGGCAGGCCGCTTCGGTGTCGTTGTCGGTGTCGAAATGAATGCCCTTCGGCTCGAGCTTGCGCCGCAGGCCGTTCGGATTGGACAACGAGCCGTTATGGACCAGGCAGAAATCCTGCCCTGCCGTGAACGGATGGGCGCGGTCGGGCGTGACCGCCGATTCGGTGGCCATGCGCGTGTGACCGACCGCGTGACTGCCCTTGAGGTTGGCGAAACCGTAGCGCTGCGCCACCTCGGCCGGCGTGCCGATATCCTTGTAGAGATCGATGGCCTGGCCGCAGGAGAGCACGTGCAGCGACGGAAAATGCTCCTTGAGCCATTGCCGGACCACTTCCGGCGCCAGGTCCGCGCGCAGGACAGCATGATTGCCATGACCGTCGCAGACGGCCCTGGCATGCAGATGCCGGTAGAACGCATCGGCCAGGCCGCCCCAGTTGAACGACTCGACGCCGCCCGAATAGAGGCTGTACTTGTAGCCGCTTTGCAGCGGCTCGGTATAGACCGCCAGGCCGGCCGAATCCGGGCCGCGATCGGTCATGCCGATCATCATCGGCACCAGCAGTGCACCCAGTTGCTCCCGCAAGGCGGGGGTTTTGACAAGTAATCCTACGATCCCACACATAATCATTTACTCCTTGTTGGCATTGCGCGGCAACGCGCTTAAAAAAACTCAAGATAATTCTTGATTTCCCATTCCGACACGTGCCGCATGTATTCGCTCCACTCGCCTCTTTTCAGCTTGATGAATTCGTCGGCCACGGGGCCGAGGGCATCGCAGATGGTGCGGTCGGCCTCGAGCGCCGCCACGGCATCCTGCAGCGTCTGCGGCAGCACGCCGATGCCCTTGTCGGCCAGCTGTTGCGGCGTCAGGTCGTAGAGGTTGAAGTTCTGCGGCTCGCCCGGATCGAGTTCCCGGTCGACGCCGTCCAGACCCGCGGCGATGATCGCCGCCGCCGCCAGGTACGGATTGCAGGCGCCGTCGGGCAGGCGCAGCTCGATGCGGCCGATCGGAATGCGCACCATGCAGGAACGGTTGTTGTTGCCGTAGCTGATGTAGGCAGGCGCCCAGGTCGCGCCGGTGACCGAATGGCCGACGACGAGGCGCTTGTAGGAATTGACGGTCGGCGCGCAGATGGCGGTGATGGCCGGCGCATGCGCCAGCAGTCCCGCCATGAAGTGGTAGGCAAGCTTGGACAGGCCCAGCCCGCGCGGATCGCGGTCGTCGGCAAACAGGTTGCTGAGACCGTCGGAAATCGACATGTGCATGTGCATGCCGTTGCCCGGACGGTTGGCGAACGGCTTCGGCATGAAGGAGCAGATCAGGCCCATCTTGTTGGCGATTTCCGAGGCCGCCATCTTGAACATGATGAAGTCGTCGGCCGACTTCAGGCAGTCGCTGTAGGTGTAGTTGACTTCGAACTGGCCGTTTGCGTCTTCATGATCGATCTGGAAGACGTCGATGTCGATTGCCTGCAGCGCCGCCACCAGGGCTTCGAGATAAGCGCTGGTGCGGGTCATGCTCTTGTAGTCGTAACACGGTTTTGCCAGGGTGTCGGTGTCGTCGAAGGGCGCAATGCCGCCCTTGTCGTCGCGGCGCAAAAGCGAGAATTCGGGCTCCAGGCCGGTATTGAGAATCCAGCCGCGCTGCGTCAGGCGCTCGACCTGGCGCATCAGCACGACGCGCGAGTCGACCTGGTGCGGCTCGCCGTTGGTGTGGCCGTTGCACACGATGCGGGCAAAGCCGGGCTGCCACGGCACCAGCGAGAGGGTCGCGATATCGCCCTTGGCCATGTAGTCCGGGCCGTGCGGCGCGATGCCCATGCCGCAGATGGCAAAGCCGGCAAAGCCCGCGCCGGCCTTGAACAGGTCGCCGAAGTGACTGGTCGGGATGGCCTTGGTCTTGGCCACGCCGTG
>JANXSS010000352.1 GCA_025356535.1 Herminiimonas sp. | reverse complement strand
GGTCCTCATGATCGGGACCAATTCGGCCGGATTATGCAGCGGGACGAAACAGGTGCGCATGCACCGACCCGGCCTTGAGATGGCGAAACGGCGTCAGGCCCAGCAGCGCGAGTTCCGCCTCATCCCACAGCCGTGCGGCTTCCAGATACACCACGCCGTCGGGCCGCAATGCCCGTGCGGCCGCTTTCAATGCCGGCTCGTACAGTGCGGCCTGTTCGAACGGCGGATCCAGGAACACCGCGTGCAGGCTGCCCGGCACGGCGCGCTCCAGCGCGGTCACGCCATGGCCGCGCTCGACACGAACGGCCGTCGCGGCCAGCTTGGTCTGCATGGCTTTGAGCTTGTCGACCAGCGACGACTCCTGCTCGCACAGCAACACCGAAGACGCCCCGCGCGAAGCTGCCTCGAAGCCGAGCGCGCCGGTGCCGGCAAAAGCGTCGATGCAATGCCAACCCGGCAAGCCGCCACCGCCCACGCCAGCCAGGCTGGCGAGCCAGTTGAACAGCGTTTCGCGCACGCGGTCGGGCGTCGGGCGAAGGCCCGGCATGTCGGCGACCGGCAGGCGGGTTTTCTTCCAGGTGCCGCCAATGATGCGAACTTCATGCGGGCGTTTGTCATGTTGCGGCACCGGTGCCACCTTGGCTTTTCCTGCCTTGCGGGAAGAAGTCGATGGCGTGGCCCGGGTCGGCTTGGCGGTTTGGGCCGGTGAGGTGGACAGGCGCGTCATGGCTTGCCTCCCACGACCACGGTCACCATCCGTTCGGGTTGAAGCTTGCGCGCGAAGGCGGCTTTGATGTCGGCGACAGTGATGGCGTTCATGCGGGTGGTCCAGGTTTCAAGATAGTCGAGTGGCAAATCATTCCACGCGATATTGGCAATGTTGCCGAGCAATTTTCGGTTGCTGTCGAGCAGCAGCGGAAAACCGCCGATCACATTGTCCTTGGCGGCCCTGAGTTCGGCCTCGGTCGGCCCGTCTGCAACGAAACGGGCCAGCACTTCACGCGACACCTTGACGGCTTCGTTCACCTGATCGGGCCTGGTCTGCAAGCCGATGCGGAAGGCGCCGGCCTGCAGTCCCGGCGTGAAATAACTGTAGACGCTGTAGCTCAGGCCGCGCTTCTCGCGCACCTCTTCGGTCAAGCGCGAGACGAACCCGCCGCCCCCCAGGATGTAGTTGCCGAGCGTGAGCGCAAAGTGGTCAGGGTCGCTGCGCAAGTAGCCCGGCTGGCCGATGAAGACATGCGCCTGCGCCGACTCGAACGGAATGCGCTCGTCTTTTGCCGCCGTGAGCGACGCGACATCGGCGACAGGCGGCAAGGCAGCACAGGTCCCGCTGGCCGGCAGGCGTGATAGCAGCGTCGTCGCAATCGACTCGGCCTGTGCCCGCGTGACTGCGCCGACGATGCTCAACTTGGCACGACACGGTAAGACCAGGCTCTCGTAACGCGTACGCAGGTCGTTCACGCCGATACGTGCCAGCGTTTCGGCCGTGGTCTCCTGCCCGTAAGGATGATCACCGTACACCGCTTGGGCGAAGGCACGGCCGGCGATGGTCGCCGGCTTGGTGTTGGCCTCCTTGAGGGCCGCGCCGATGCGCTCGCGCTCGCTGAGCCAGACCGGCTCGGGAAAAGACGGCGCCCCGATCTGGCGTGAAGCCAGTTGCACCGCCCGATCGAGCAACGCCGGATCGGACAGTGTGCGCAGCGTGAAGCTCAAGCGCTCCGGACCGGCACCGACGCCGAATGAAGCACCCAGATCGGCCCATGCTTCACCCAGGGCGTTTTCGTCCATCGCAACGGCATAGTTCGCCGGCAGACCGGTCGACGACGTGCTGGCCCGAATCCCCTTCTCGACCATGCCGGCCATGACGCTGGCCAGACCGGCCTGAGCCGCCGGATCGCGTCGGCTACCGGCATCGAAGTCGATTTCCACGTCGACGATCGGCAGCGCATTCACGCTCGCCAGGTAGATCCGGGCGCCGTTGGCGAGCGTCCAGTGCTCGATGGGCACGGCCGCCTGTGAATTCAGGCCGAACGTGGCAGTGGCGGTCGCCATCAGGGCGTACACCGCCAGTTTTTTCAAATTGAACATGATGGGAGCAGGGCTTTCAGCGCAGATCGCCCGCAGGCGCCGCAGCGCGCGGACGGCGATTTTTTTCGGGAGGGAGTGGCCGCAGCGTGGCCACCGTGAGTTGATCGTCGCCAAAGTATTTGGCCGCTACGGCCTGCACCTGGGCTGCCGTCACGGCCTGCAAGCGGGCAATCAGGCGCGCGCTGGCGTCCAGCGGCAAGCCTTGCACCCAGTTGGACCCGAGGTCGCGCGCCTGCGCCATGACCGAGTCGAGTTTGTAAGTTTCGCTTGCCGTCCACTGTGTCTTGACGCGGGCCAGTTCGGCTGCATTGACGCCTTCTTTGGCCACGCGTGTCAGTTGTCCTCGCAGGGCGGCCTCCAGCTGATCTGTCGTCTTGCCAGCGGCCGGTACGCCTTCCAGCCCGAAGAGCTGGGGGCCGCGTCCCGACAAGCCGTAGTACGCCCCGGCGGAATCGGCGACACGGTCCGCACCCTGCGTCAGGGCGCGGTCCAGCCGTGAGCCCGGGTAGCCGTCGAGCACGGCAGAAAGAACGACCAGCGCCAACGCATCGTCGTTGTCCGTCGTCGATGCGCCAGACGCCGGCATCGGCATCGGCATTGGCAGCAAGCCGGCAACACCGAACTGCGGTGCGCGGAAAGCCAGCGACACATACGCCTGCTCGGCCGGCGCCTTGAATTCGATACGGCGCAGCCCGCGCTGCTCCGGTTCGACACGCGGCTTGCGCACC
>JANXSS010000312.1 GCA_025356535.1 Herminiimonas sp. | reverse complement strand
CCGCCATCAAAGCCCACACGCAGGCCGAGACCGTCGCCAGCCGCAAAGCCAGCCAGATCGCCCTGGAAGCTTTCACCGAAGCCTTGCCCGAACTGCTCGGCGGCAGCGCCGACCTGACCGGCTCCAACCTCACCCAGACGCGCGCCACGCCGCCGCTGCGCTTCAACGCCGAAGGCACCGCGCAGTCCCCCGGCCGGCACATCAACTACGGCGTGCGCGAGTTCGGCATGGCGGCCATCATGAACGGCATTGCGCTGCATGGCGGCTACATCCCCTACGGCGGCACCTTTTTGACCTTTAGCGACTACTCGCGCAACGCCATCCGCATGGCCGCGCTGATGAAGCTGCGCGTCATCCACGTCTTCACCCACGACTCCATCGGCCTGGGCGAAGACGGCCCGACGCACCAGTCCATCGAGCATGCCGCCAGCCTGCGTCTGATCCCCAACCTCGACGTCTGGCGTCCGGGCGATACGGCTGAAACCGCCGTTGCATGGGCCGTCGCGCTGCAGAACAAGACCAAGCCAACCGCCCTGCTGCTGAGCCGCCAGAACCTGCCCTACGCACCGAAGAAAGACCTGGGCGAGATCAGCAAGGGTGCTTACGTGTTGAGCGATCCGGCCGACAGCGGCTCCCGGAAAAAGGTGCGGGCCGTGATCATCGCGACCGGTTCCGAAGTGCAACTGGCCCTGAAGGCGCAAGAGCTGCTGGCGACCCGCAACGTTGCCGTGCGCGTCGTGTCGATGCCTTGCACCAGCGTGTTCGATCGTCAGAGCGTGGCCTACAAGACCAGCGTCTTGCCGGTCGGCGTGCCGCGCATCGCGGTCGAAATGGGCGTGACCGACGGCTGGTGGAAATACGGCTGCGCGGCTGTGGTCGGCATCGATACGTATGGCGAGTCGGCACCGGCGCCAGCGCTTTTCAAGCACTTCGGCTTCACACCGGAGAACCTGGCCGACACGGTCCAGGCCGCGCTCGGTAAAAAATGAAGTGAGCGGCAGGCGCCGCTCGCGACCTTTCTTTTTTCAGTTTTCAAACTCTCCAGGAGCAAATCAGCATGGCAATCAAGATCGGTATCAACGGCTTTGGCCGCATCGGACGCATGGTGTTCCGCGCGGCAATCCAGAACTTCAAGGACATCGAAGTGGTCGCCATCAACGACCTGCTGGAGCCGGAATACCTGGCCTACATGCTGCAGTACGACTCGGTACACGGCCGCTTCAAGGGCGAGATCGCAGTCGAGGGCAACACGCTCATCGTCAACGGCAAGAAGATCCGCCTGACGCAGGAGCGCGACCCGGCCAATCTGAAGTGGAATGAAATCGGTGCCGATGTGGTGGTCGAGGCCACCGGCCTGTTCCTCACCAAGGAAACCGGGCAGAAGCACATCGATGCAGGGGCGAAGAAGGTCGTGATGTCGGCGCCGAGCAAGGACGACACGCCGATGTTCGTCTACGGCGTCAATGACAAGACCTACGCCGGCGAAGCCATCATCAGCAACGCCAGCTGCACCACCAATTGCCTGGCGCCCGTGGCCAAGGTGCTGCACGACAAGTGGGGCATCAAGCGCGGCCTGATGACCACCGTGCACGCCACCACCGCCACGCAAAAGACGGTCGACAGCCCGAGCAACAAGGACTGGCGTGGCGGTCGCGGCATCCTGGAAAACATCATTCCATCGAGCACTGGCGCAGCCAAGGCGGTGGGTATCGTGATTCCCGCGCTGAACAAGAAGCTGACCGGCATGAGCTTTCGCGTGCCGACCTCCGACGTGTCGGTGATCGACCTGGTGGTCGAGCTGGAAACGCCCGCCACCTACGCCGAGATCTGTGCCGAAATGAAGGCCCAGTCCGAAGGCGCCCTGAAGGGCGTCCTGGGCTACACGGAAGACAAGGTGGTTTCCACCGACTTCCGTGGCGAGCCGCGCACCTCGGTGTTCGATGCCGAAGCCGGCATTGCGCTCGACAGCACGTTCGTCAAGGTCGTGAGCTGGTACGACAACGAATGGGGCTACTCGAACAAGGTGCTGGAGATGGTGAAAGTCGTTTCGAAGTAAACGACAGTCCAAAAAAAGCGCCGCCAGGCGCTTTTTTTATGTCACCGGTTCAAGGATGTGGATCATCCGGCTGGCAACCATTTCCTTGGTCTTGGCGCCGTACGCGGCCATGTGAGGCGCTGCGGCGTGGGCCTGCAGGGCAGCCAGACTTTCCCACTTCTCGACCACAACGAAAGTGTCGGGTCCGAAACTGGCCTTCGATGGCGGCACGCCTGCCGCGTCGATGGTCGCGCCGTATTCGATGCAGCCGGCTTCGGCCAGCACGGCAGGGCAGTTGGCTGTGAAGAGTTCGAGCATTTGTGCGCGCAGGCCGGGTTTGGCGGTGAGGATGGCGATGACGTGAATCATTTGAATGTGTCTCGGTTGGAAGGAGCATCGAATTTAAGAGATGTCACACCCGGGCCGCCGTCCGATTTGCGACACAGGCTATCGAAAACATAGCGATATTGAACTGGCGGTATCTGTTGGATGGCGTAGTGCCACCTATCATCACGCGCATGTTCTCGTTGCCCCGCACTGCCACAGCTCCGTTTTGCCCGTCCGAAGTCAAGGGCACCGTGGCCATTCCGCCGGGCCTGCCCTTCGGCAAGAAACTGATGCGCTATGTCGGCCCCGGCCTGCTGGTCTCGGTGGGCTACATGGACCCCGGCAACTGGGCAACCGACATCGAGGCCGGTTCGAAATTCGGCTACGGCCTGTTGTTCATCGTGCTGCTCGCCAGCCTGGCGGCGATGCTGCTGCAGACTCTTTGCGTGCGACTCGGGCTGGTCACGCAAAAAGACCTGGCGCGTGCCTGCCGCGAGCATTACTCGCCGGCCGTGAACCGCTTCCTGTGGCTCGGCGCGGAACTGGCAATCGTCGCCTGCGACCTGGCCGAAGTGCTCGGGAGCGCGCTGGCGTTGCATTTGTTGTTCGGCGTGTCGATCCCCGTCGGTATCGCCATCACGGCGTTCGACACGTTGCTGGTGCTCGGTTTGCAAGGGGCCGGGTTCCGGCGTGTCGAAGCCATCGTGCTCGGCCTGGTGCTGACCATTGCCGGCTGCTTCGTGTTCGAGCTGGCGATGTCGCAGCCCAACTGGTTCGGCGTGGCTATCGGCTTCGTGCCGAGCCTGGAGCGGCTGCAGCAACCCGGCGCGCTTTACCTGGCCATCGGCATCGTCGGCGCCACTGTCATGCCGCACAACCTGTACCTGCACACATCGATCGTGCAAACCCGGCTCATCGCCGACACCGATGCCGGCCGACGCGAGGCGGTGCGCTTCTGCACTTTCGACACCCTTGCGTCGCTGTCGCTGGCGCTGCTGGTCAACGCGGCGATCATGATCCTGGCGGCCAGTGCCTTCAACGGCAACGGCCATAAAAATGTGACCGATATCGCCGATGCGTACCACCTGATCGAGCCGATTGTCG
>JANXSS010000299.1 GCA_025356535.1 Herminiimonas sp. | reverse complement strand
CGTCATCTCGCTGAAATACGTCACGCTGGTGTTGCGGGCGGATAACCATGGCGAAGGCGGCATCATGGCCCTGACGGCGCTGGCACTGTCGTCGGTCACCCAGAAATCGCGCTTGTATTACCCGGTCATGCTGGCTGGAATGGTCGGTGCCGGCCTGTTTTTCGGCGATGGCGTCATCACGCCGGCCATTTCAGTCCTGTCTGCAATCGAGGGCCTCGAGGTCGCCACCCCGGCGCTCAAACCCTACGTCATCCCGCTGACCCTGATCGTGCTGGTGGCGCTGTACATGGTGCAGCAGCGCGGCACGGCCGGCATCGGCAAATGGTTCGGCCCGATCGTGCTGGTCTGGTTCATGACACTGGCAGCAATGGGCGTCATCAACATCCTGAAGAACCCCAGCATCCTGGCGGCCTTCAATCCTCTTCATGCCTTCGGTTTCCTGTTTCATAACGGCTGGCTGGCCTTCGTTGCCCTCGGAGCAGTTGTCCTGGCGCTTACCGGCGCCGAAGCGTTGTATGCCGACATGGGCCATTTCGGCAAGAAGCCGGTCCGCCTTGCCTGGTTCTCGATCGTTTTTCCGGCATTGGCCTTGAATTACCTGGGACAGGGCGCGATGCTGCTGGCGAATCCGGCCGCAGTCTCCAATCCTTTTTTTCAGCAATTGGGGCCCTGGAGCATCTATCCCCTGGTGGTGCTGTCGACCATGGCAACGGTCATTGCATCGCAGGCGACGATTTCCGGCGCCTTCTCCGTGACACAGCAGGCGATAGCGCTGGGGTTTTTGCCCCGCATGCGCATCCTGTACACCTCGGAGAGCGAAAAGGGACAGATCTACATACCACTGGTGAACTGGCTCCAGCTTGCAGCGGTCGTGCTGGCGGTGGTCGGCTTCGGCTCTTCTTCGAATCTCGCGTCGGCCTACGGTATTGCCGCAACGGCCACCATGCTGACGACCACGGTCCTCACCTTCTTTGTCATCCGCTTCGGATGGCAGTATCCGTTGCTGCTGTCGGCAGCGGCAACGGGTTTCTTTTTCGCGATCGATGTCGTGCTGTTCGGATCGACGAGCCTGAAAATCGTCAGCGGCGGCTGGTTTACCCTGACCATCAGCGCCTTGATGGTGACCACGATGCTGACCTGGCGCACCGGTCGTGAGCTGGTCTTTCGCAACATCACGAAGGATCTCATTCCGATCAGCGACTTCCTGCAATCGCTGTTCGTCGCGCCGCCGTTACGGGTCGAAGGCACTGCAATATTTTTCCGGGCCGAAGGCGATGGCGTGCCGCATGCCATGTTGCACAATCTTTTGCACAACAAGGTACTGCATGAGAGAACCATCTTCCTGACCATCTTTGCCAGCGACATACCGCGCATCGAAGAAACCGAACGCATCGGGATCGAGTCGCTCGGCCATTCCTGCTACCAGGTGAACGTGCGCTACGGCTTCAAGGATGAGCGCGACATACCGCACGCGCTCAGTCTGTGCAAGCAGGCGGGCCTGGAGATCGAGCCGATGCAGACCTCCTATTTCATTGCCCGCCAGACCGTCATTGCCACGGTCGGGGGCGGCATGGCGCTCTGGCGCGAGGTACTGTATTCAGCCATGGCCCGCAACGCCCGGGACGCTGCAGATTATTTCAAGATACCGGCCAACCGGGTCATCGAGCTTGGGATGCAGGTAGAAATCTGATGGTAATCCGATGGTCCCGCAGCAGCTTGTGACACGGCTCAGTAATAAAATTGATTTCTTTAAAAAATCATCCCAAAACCGGCCGTCGATTTTTCTTACAAGTTCGGTTTTCTTTCAAAAAACTATTTTAGTTAAGTCTATGTTTCTGATTCAAAAATTTTAATTGGCACACTTATTGCGAATGTGACAACTCGGCAATCTCGAACACTTATTGTGCCCGGGGAGTTGGAGAAATTGCCGAATGTCCGTTACAGCCATATTAATTTTATGAATCCAGGAAAATAAACGATGAAAAAACTTTGAAACGTGTTGCTGCTGGCGTCGATTTTTTCAGTCGGATCGTCCCATGCGGGCAATATCGCATTGACCGGACATGACGACGACTTTCATAGCGATGGTGCGGCGTTAAAGCAGATCAACGAAATGCTGAGTTTCGTGCGGGCGGGTTCGACCTTGCCTGTGCTTACATTCGATGCGGGATCAGAATTGACCGGCGCGCTGACCACGCTGGGCATCAGTTTCGTAAACGTCAATCCAAAGGCGGCAATCGACGCAAGCGTGTTTGACCACCGGATCTACAGCGCCTTTGCCGTCGCTTCGGATTCGAGCTGCGGCGGCTGCGACAACAACGCAACCGACACGGCCCATCTCACTGCCAACGCAGATGCAATCAAGGCATTCTTCAACGACGGCGGCGGCATCCTCGCGTTCGCGGGCGCAGCCAATGCTGCCAGCTATTATGGATTCCTTCCAGCATCGGCATCCGGCTTTGGCAACCCGCCTTCGACCGGTTATGTACAAACCGCTTTCGGCGCCTCACTTGGCATCGATGCGGTCAATGGCGATCCCTCGCAAGTAATCGAGCCCGCCAGGCACTTCGCCCTTCCTGTCCTCCAAGTGCCGGATAACTTTCCGGAAGAGGAACGCGAAGAAGA
>JANXSS010000242.1 GCA_025356535.1 Herminiimonas sp. | reverse complement strand
AAGGCGCTGTCATCATCAAGCGCGTTCTGGAGTCGGCAATTGCCAACGCCGAGCACAATGACGGCGCGGATATCGACGAGTTGAAAATCACGACGATCTTCGTCGAAAAAGGTTCGGTCCTCAAGCGCTTCACCGCGCGTGCAAAAGGCCGGGGTGATCGTATTTCGAAACAATCCTGTCACATCTACGTGACTGTCGGAAACTAAGGGGTCACGATGGGACAGAAAATACATCCTACCGGTTTTCGCCTCTCGGTCACGCGTAACTGGGGTTCGCGCTGGTATGCAGGCAATAGCAACTTTGCCACCATGCTCAACGAGGATCTGAAGGTACGTGCGTATCTGAAGACGAAACTGAAGAACGCCTCGGTTGGTCGCGTCGTCATCGAGCGTCCTGCAAAGAATGCCCGCATCACGATCTATAGCTCACGTCCGGGTGTGGTCATCGGCAAGAAGGGCGAAGACATCGAAGTCCTGAAGACTGCGCTGACTAAGATGATGGGCGTGCCAGTGCACGTCAACATCGAAGAGATTCGCAAGCCTGAGACCGATGCGCAATTGATCGCGGACTCGATTGCACAGCAGCTCGAGAAGCGGATCATGTTCCGTCGGGCGATGAAGCGTGCGATGCAAAACGCCATGCGTCTGGGTGCCCTGGGCATCAAGATCATGTCGTCGGGCCGCCTGAACGGTATCGAGATCGCACGTAAAGAATGGTATCGCGAAGGTCGCGTGCCACTGCATACGTTGCGGGCCGACATCGATTACGGTTTCGGCGAAGCGCTGACAACCTACGGCATCATCGGCATCAAGGTCTGGGTCTACAAGGGCGATCGTCTGGCAAGTGGCGAAGCACCGACGCTGCCGGATATTCAAGACGACTCACGTCGCCGTCCACCACGTCGCGATGATGGCAAGCCAGGTAGCAGCCGTCCACGTACACCGCGTCCAGAAGGCGCGCCGGGTGCACCGGGCGCCACCGCGCCAGGCGCCGCACCGGCAGCAAAACGCGTACGTGCCAAGAAGCCGGATGTAGTCGCCAATGGCGCCGCCGCACCGGCCGTGAAAGCAGGAGAATAACCATGCTGCAACCAGCACGTAGAAAATATCGCAAGGAACAAAAGGGCCGCAACAAGGGTATTTCCCATGCGCGCGGTACTGCTGTTTCATTCGGCGAGTTCGGCCTCAAGGCGGTCGGTCGTGGTCGTATCACGGCGCGCCAGATCGAAGCCGCACGTCGCGCAATGACCCGCCACATCAAGCGCGGTGGCCGGATCTGGATTCGCATTTTCCCGGACAAGCCAATTTCGCAGAAGCCTGCCGAAGTCCGCATGGGTAACGGCAAGGGCAATCCGGAGTATTACGTCGCCGAAATCCAACCAGGCAAGATGCTCTACGAGATGGATGGCGTTGATGAAACGCTGGCTCGTGAGGCATTCCGCCTGGCCGCCGCCAAGCTGCCGTTGCTGACCACGTTCGTCGTGCGTCAGGTCGGCCAATAAGGGAGTGAACATGAAAACATCAGAACTCCGCGGCAAGGACGCAGCTGCGTTGACCAAGGAATTGAACGACCTGTTGAAAGCCCAGTTCGGTTTGCGCATGCAGATCGCAACGCAACAACTCAATAACACGTCGCAGTTGAAGAAAGTGCGACGCGACATTGCCAGGGTCAAGACAGTCATGAACGTGAAGGACGCCAAATAATGAACGAGCCAGTCAAACCAGCGCTCAAGCGCACGCTGATCGGCAAAGTGGTGTCGGACAAGATGGACAAGACAGTCACCGTCCTGATCGAGCGTCACGTCAAGCATCCGCTGTACGGCAAGATCATCATGCGCTCGAACAAGTACCACGCGCACAATGACGGCAATACTGCGAAGGCCGGCGACATGGTCGAAATTCAGGAAGGTCGTCCGATCTCCAAGACCAAAGCATGGACCGTTACCCGCGTGATCCAGGCTGCACAGATAGTTTAAGAAATAGATTGAAAATAAGTTGAGAAACGATTGCAGGCCCGGTGTTTCAATGTAATAATGCCGGGCTTCGCTGTTGAAACGCACCAGTGTTTCGGCAGTCGCAAAAGTTTTTGCCGGGATGCGCAAGCAGCTCGGCAGGCATCAGGAAGTTTTGGCATTCATCCACCTCATCGGTTGCCTCTCAAAGGCGGCTTACGAGACCAAGACTGACCGCAAGGCGACACATCGTGTGGCGCCAAACGGGTTAAGTTGGGAAAGAAAATACTATGATTCAAACTGAAAGCCGGCTCGAAGTAGCCGACAACACTGGTGCGCGCGAAGTCATGTGCATCAAGGTGCTGGGTGGTTCAAAGCGCCGTTATGCCGGTATCGGCGACGTGATCAAGGTCACTGTCAAGGTCGCGGCACCACGCGGTCGCGTCAAGAAGGGTGAGATCTACAACGCTGTTGTGGTTCGTACCGCAAAGGGTGTGCGTCGCCAGGACGGCTCGCTGGTCAAGTTCGACACCAATGCAGCAGTGTTGCTGAATGCAAAACTGGAGCCGATCGGCACACGTATTTTCGGGCCGGTCACGCGCGAACTGCGTACCGAGCGGTTCATGAAGATTGTCTCGCTGGCACCTGAAGTCCTGTAAGGAAAAGATGATGGATAAGATTCGTAAAAACGATGAAGTAATCGTCCTGACCGGCAAGGACAAGGGCAAGCGCGGCGTCGTCTCCAAGCGTGTGGATGCAGACTACATTGTCGTCGAGGGTGTGAACGTTGCGAAGAAAGCGACCAAGCCGAATCCGATGAGCGGTACCACCGGCGGCATCGTCGACAAGCTGATGCCAATTCACATATCCAATGTCGCACTGTATAACGCGGCAACTGGCGAGGCAGATCGTGCTGGCACCAAAGACGTCGACGGCAAGAAAGTCCGCGTCTACAAGTCCAGTGGCGAAGCCGTTAAGGTGTAAGAGATCATGGCCCGTCTACAAGAAATCTATAAGAACAAGGTCGCTGCCGAATTGACGGCAAAGTTCGGCTACAAATCGGTGATGCAGGTCCCGCGCATCGAGAAGATCACGCTCAA
>JANXSS010000064.1 GCA_025356535.1 Herminiimonas sp. | reverse complement strand
CATTTGACCCAGCCGGCAGTCGGTGTCGGTGTCGGTGTCGGTGTCGGTGTCGGTGTCGGTGTCGGTGTCGGTGTCGGTGTCGGTGTCGGTGTCGGTGTCGGTGTCGGTGTCGCGACCGGCCCGCCGGCTTCGTACGCACCGATGTCGATCGCGCCGCTGGCAACGCGCGCGCTACTGCCGGCGACATGCCGGTACTGCGACGTCGGCGCCAGCGCGATACCGAGTGCCGTCGCGCCTGGCTGCGAACCGGCGTCGATCATCGGCGCGCCGGATGCCGGGCGCAGATCGAAATTTGCGCGGTCGACGAAGGCCGGTGCCAGCGCGCGGTAGTTGGTGCGGTCGATTGCATTGACCTGCGTGGTGACCGTGCCGGTACCGGCGAAGATATTGTTCTGCATCAGAATCGGCGTCGTGACGCTGCTGCCGACGAGGATGAAGGTGCCGCGCGAACTGTCGTCGTTGATGAAGGTATTGTTGACCACGTACAGGTCTTGCCGACTGTTGCTCGCACCCTCCTCGCCATAGGCCAGCAGTGTCGGATTCTGGTTTGCGCCCGGTTGCTCGATGACGTTGCCGACGATCTGCGCCATGCCCGCATTCGGCAAATCGATTTCATAGCTCGGCTGCATGGTCGAGCTCGAGAACCGGTTGTAGACGATGGTGTTGCTGTCGGCACGCGACTTCAGGTTGTGGCCGACATTGGCATCGTGCGAATAGTTGCCACGAAATACCAGGCTATTGACGTGACCGATATAAAGGTTGTGCGAATAGCCGTCGCCATAACCGTTACGGGCGAATTCCGAATTCTCGATCAGGATATTGGAGGCGCCGTCGCTGTTGGTCAGGATGCCGTTTTCGTTATCGTGCAGATAACTGCCGCGCAGTGTCAGATCCTTGCCGTCCAGGCGAATCGCCGCGCCGTTTCGATCGGCCACTTTCGCACCGAGCATCTCCACGTTCTCAATGACGGTGCCGGTTCCTGCCACGACCCAGGTGCCCTTGCCCATCACATTACGGCCGGCTGCATCGATCTTCGGACGGCCGTTGGTGCCACGGATCGTAAGGTTGTTGTGCCAGATGCCGCAGACATCGCCGCTATAGATGCCGGAAGCGTCGATCTCGATCAGGTCACCGTCTGCTGCTGCCGCAAAGGCGCTACATGGTGCCGCATGCATCTTGCCAGGACCGACCGAAAGCGTGGCCGCGCATGCGCCGGCAGTCATCGACAGGGTAACCAGAGCGGCCGCCGAGATGACGACCGGATGCAGGGAAAGCGAGGTAAATGTTTTCAAAACGATCTTTCGTTAGGTCCAGGGAAGTTGCTTTTGAAAAACAAGCATGATGTTGACCTAAGGAAACTATAGAAAGTTCGTTTCTTCAAAGAAATATGTTTTCCTGCAAAAAGTGCAGCCTTGTCTTCAAGACATCCTGAAAAGTGGTCCGGTGCAGCGACGTGCGCACTCATCGCCCCTCGTACAGATCGACCGAAATCGACCGACAAGTGTTGAACTCCTCTTGCGACCTAAGCACTAACGCATGCAGCCGTCTTGTTATTTTTCAATCACTTCTTTTATTGGAGTCAATGCCATGGCAACTATGAGTCCCAACATGACCGAACGCCGGACCATCTCGGACCGACGCGCAAACGGGAGCATCACATCAGGAAAACAAATGAAGGCACTGGAATGGATACCGATGCTGTTGCTTGCAATCGGGGGCTTGAACTGGGGACTGGTCGGCTTGTTCAATTTCAACCTGGTTTCTTTTCTCTTCGGTGAAATGACCACGCTGTCACGGCTGGTTTATATCGTCGTCGGCCTGTGCGCCTTGTACTCGCTTTACCTGAGTTCCAGGATCTCGAGTCACAAGTAATCGTGACATGCCCATGCAGTCCATCGCCTTGGCCGATGGCTGCGTTGACCATTACCGTTCGGCGCGGCGTGACGGCATCGGGCACGACGCGCTGCGCGCCATGACTGACGGCAGCCTGGCATTCCCACTTGCTTCTGCACCGTCCTTGGGCATGCAATATTATTAATATTTTTATAACTTTAACGTTTGACCGGCTACCTTCGGTTGCTTTTTTAAGTATTGCACCGGAAGCCATAATGCAAAAAAGAAATACTGCGACACAGCATCTGCCAGCCCCCGACCAGGTGCAGCGGCACCAGCGGAGCTTTTCGACGACGGTCGTTTCGTCACCACCTCCTGGGCAATGCGGTAGCCGGACCTCGGCCGAAGCCGCGAACCTGGAACGCCTGGGTAATTACAGTCTGGTTTATGCCATGCTGGCTGCACTGGCCGATGCAGCGCTGCTTGTCGTGATCACGGTGTTCGGTGTGTCGCTCGATGGCGCGTTCGGCGGCATCGCGATCGCTCGCATGCTTTTGCGGGTGATGGCTGCGTCGGCGCTGGTACTGTTCGTATATACCTGTACCTGCGCGTCCGACTTTGCAGGCAATCGATGGCGTCGCCCAGCCCTGCAGTTTCTTTGTGTAACTGCATTTTTTATTTTTCTCGGACTCGACCATGGTGACATGACAGACCGCACGGCCCAGCTGCTGCGCTGGGTCAGCAACCATGCCGGGTGTATCAGTGCGTTTCCCGAATCGGGCGCCATGCCCGGCTGACTGTCGCCACTGTCCGCTTGAATTTTCGCAAGCTTGCCTGCCGGGCCAGGCAACAACGTGACCGCTGCAACGCCGGTCCGTGCAGCACGATCCGCGCGCGCTCAATACGTCGAATCAATCTGTGCGTCAGCGCACATTTCACGCCTCATTTCCGCATATGCAACAAAGAAAAAATAGCTCTTGTAGAAATTGACTATTGGTAATATTTCGCTCACTGTGTACTCGCAAAACCGTGCCATCCAGGCCTATCGGACTGCCTCTACACAGGATAAAACATGCAAAACTCCGGTCGATATTCCCGTCTGACGACATGGTGTGCGGCGCTGCTGCTGGCGGGTTCGATTGCCGGCTGCGGTGGCGGCAAAGACCCGATTCTCGGCACCGGTGCAGCATTGATCATCGCACCGGTTACCCCACCCGTAGCCGGAACGCCCGGTAATCCGGCGGTGATCCCGGCTGGCGGAGTACCGGCGGGTGGAATACCCGCCGGTGGCATACCGGCTGGTGGAATACCCGTCGTCGTTGCACCGCAACCGCAAGACCTCACCGTCAGTTCCACAACGCCTGCCAGCAACGCCGGCGCCGTCTGTCCGAGTGCAAGCATCAATGCCACCTTCGACATTCCCTCGGGCCTGAAGCTCGATGGCACCTCGGTCAATGCGCAGACGTTCAAGGTCACGACGGCCGCACTGGTGCCGGTACCTGTCGTGGCGACAACCATTAGCGTCGATGCTGCAACCGGCAGGATTGCCACCTTCGTTCCCTCAGCCAATCTGTTGCCGAACGTGACGTACACCGCCACGCTTGCCGGTGGTGCTGCCGGTGTAAAGGATCTGGCCACGCCAGCCAACACGATGGTCAATACGTATTCGTGGAATTTCTCGGTCGGTCCTGCAACCGGCGCTTGCCTGCGAGCCGTGCCATTGAACCGTGCACAGCGCTTCGGTATTCTGGGCGGCACGGCTGGCATGACGAACGACGGCATCAACACCGTCATCACCGGTGCTGCCGGCAGCACTGCCGACATCGGCACGATTGCCGTCGACACGACGTCGATTACCGGCTTCCATGATTCGGCTGCGGACATTTACACCGAAACGGGGTCGACGATCGGTTCGGTGACCGGCAAGATTCTTACCTGCACCAACTCGACCACCGGACCGACTGCAACCGCACCGAACGCATCCTCCTGCCTGGCTGCAATCAATGCAGTGGCCGACGCCCGGGTCGCCTACAACACCCTGGCGGCACTGCCGCCCGGCTCCAATCCCGATCCGGGTTCCGGCAGCCTCGGCGGCCTGACGCTTGCGCCGGGTGTCTACAAGGCGGCAGGCGGCTCCTTCCTCCTGCAGGGCAGCGACCTGACGCTCGACGGCAAGGGCGATGCAAATGCGGTCTTTGTGTTCCAGATGGCCTCCTCGCTCACCGTAGGCGCCCCGGCGCTTCCGCGCAGCGTAATCCTGATCAATGGTGCGCAGGCGAAGAATGTGTTCTGGCAGGTTGGCAGCGCAGCAACCATCAACGGAGGCGGCGGTGGCGCCATGGTCGGCACGATCATCGCCCAGACCGGCGTGACCATCTCCACGGTCGGCAGCAACCTCTTGAGCACCCTGGCCGGGCGCGCCCTGTCGCTGATCGCCTCCGTCACGATGAACAACACGGTCATCACAGTGCCGTTGCCCTGATGCGGCGTCTCTGACCTCAAACCTTTCGCTTCGCACCTGTAGCACCCTCGGGACGCAACAGGTGCGCGCAACAATACCGGAGTAATCATGCATACAAATAAACCGATCACCACGCCTGCAACCCCTCGCAAGCGCTTGCCTGCCTTATTTGCGTTGGCATTCGTCGTCAGCCCGCTGGCCGTGGCAGACGACGCCAGCTGGTATGCCGGCGCAAACGCCGGCCAGTCGCGTGCAAGGATCGATGACGCGCGCATCTCGGCCAGCCTGCTCGGCAGCGGCTTTGCCTCCAGTACGATTGCCGACGACGACCGCAGCACCGGCTTCAAGCTCTTCGGCGGCTACCAGTTCAACCGCAACCTCGCACTCGAGGGCGGCTATTTCGACCTCGGCAGATTCGGCTTCAACGCCACCACGGTACCGGCGGGAACGCTCGATGGCCGGATCCAGCTGCGCGGCCTCAATCTTGATCTGGTCGGCCGCCTGCCCGTTTCGGACAGGTTTTCCGTGTTCGGCCGGGTGGGGATCAATTATGCCGAGGCGCGCGACAGCTTCAGCGGCACCGGCGCAGTCCGCGTGCTCGACCCGAATCCGCGCAAGCACGATGCAAACATCAAGTTCGGCGCCGGCCTGCAGTATGACTTTACCGAAGCGCTCGGCGTGCGCGCCGAAGTCGAGCGTTACCGCATCAACGATGCCGTCGGTAACAAGGGCGACGTCGACCTGTTTTCGGTTGGTCTGGTCTACCGCTTCGGCGGCCGGACGCCGACACCGGTGGCCCGGGTGGCCATGGCAGAGCCGCCCAAGCCGCTGCCAGCGCCGGTTGTCGCTGCCCCGCCGCCTGCGCCGATGCCTGCACCGGCACCCACACCGGTCAAGGTCAGCTTTTCGGCCGATGCGTTGTTTGATTTCAATCAGTCCACCGTCAAGCCGGCCGGGCGCGCGGCGCTGGACCGGTTTGCAGCCGATCTGCGCGGCACCAGCTTCCAGACCATTGCAGTCACCGGCCACACCGACCGCATCGGCCCGCATGCCTATAACCTGAAGCTATCGGCCAGTCGCGCCGAAGCCGTCAAGGCTTACCTGTCGTCGCAGGGCGGCATTGCCGCGGCAATGATCGATGCCAAAGGGGTCGACGGCGCAAACCCGATTACCAGGCCAGGTCAGTGCAAGGGAGCGAAGCCGACACCGGCGCTGGTGGACTGCCTGGCGCCTGACCGACGCGTGGACGTGGAAGTCAGCGGCACCCGCTAGAGCAGAATTCGAAATGGTGTATGCGTGATGCGTATCGATTCGGGCCGCAGTGCAAGGCGCAGGGAGCGCCGTTTAGCGGGCTACGCAAGCGCTGCAACGCCGCAATGTGGTGCGAAGCGGTGCGTAGCGCGCGTATGCCATTACGATATCTGCTCTAGTGGCAAGCGGCACGGCAAGACCGGTTCGGCGAAACGCATGCCTGGCTACCGAACCACACGTACGACGGGCACCCTGCCAAGGCGCCCGTTTTTTCTTGGGGTGGACTGCCACGAAATCTTCCGGCAGTCACCGGCTGTGGTGCAGGGAAAAAAATAATCAGGGCGTGTTTTTGATGAAGCCCAGGATCTCTTCAAAAAACTGGAAGCGCGGCTTTTCGAAAAGCACGAAATGGGTGCCGTTCTTGATCACCACCTGCTTCTTGACCGGTGCATTGGTCAGGTCGCGCATCAGCAGATCGCGGTCTTCGGGAAACGACCATGTATCGAATTCACCGGCAATGACCAGCGTGGGCACATAGATCGACGACGCATTCCAGATGCGCCGGCCGGTCGCCTGCATGAAGCTGTCTTCGAGTACGCCGTTCGGTGCCCGCAGGCTTGGCGGATTGCGGCTCTCGCTGGTCGGATCGGTCTTCAGGGCTTCCAGTGCGAACGCGTCGCGCACGCCCTCGTCCCGGAAGCTGCTCTTGTCGGCCACCGGAATTTCCCCATCCCAGCGGCCGTCGTTGCCAGCCTTCGAGCCGAACCGGTAGGCGCCCAGTGCGTAATTGAATTCAGTCGGACGACGCTTGTCCTGCGAACCGGAACCGGCACCCAGGTTGGTGTGGGCAGCGTAGGCGTAGGCTGGCGCGTACAAGACCAGCTTGCGCACTTTTTCGGTGTTCAGGGAGGTGTAGAAACCGGCGGTGGTGGCGCCCCACGACCAGCCGATCAGCGTCACCTTGGCAATGTTGTGCTTCTTGCGGATATGGTCGACGACGGCGCCGATGTCACGGATGGCAAGGTAGGACCGTGTCACCGGACGGTTGCTCGCTGCCGGCTGGTCCATCGCCTTTTCACGCGTCGAGAAGCCGTAGTTGCGCTTGTCGAACATGTAGACGATATAGCCTTTCGCAACCATCCAGTCTGCCCAGGAATAATCCTGATAATTCAGATCGAAATCCGGTGTCGATGAAAAGGTCGCGCCGTGGATGAACAGGACCACGTTGTCGTCGGTTGCAGCAACCGGCGGCGCCGGCTGCTTGCTGCGTACGAACAGTTTGATGCCGGTTGTTGGGAATCGCTTAAAACTGGACCACGGTTTTCATCTAAAACTGACCCACCCTATTTGCGCGTAGATTACACCGCGTCTGTGGATAAGTCTTCTGGTCTGGTTCCTGGATCTCC
>JANXSS010000183.1 GCA_025356535.1 Herminiimonas sp. | reverse complement strand
CATGTGCACGCCGCAGCCGGTGCAGGCGTGACGCTGGATCGCTGCTGTCGCATCGACGACCTTCAGTTTGTCGCCGTTGGCGGTGATGCTGACGGCATCCTTCGAGACCACGGCAACTTGCGAGAACAGGGCGCCGGCTGGCTTCCAGCATTTCGAGCAGCCGCAGACGTGGTTGTGTGCAGTCTGTGCCTTGACGGTGACTTCGACCTTGTGGTCGGCGCAGCCGCACAGCAAGGTGCCGCCGGCAAAACCTGGTGCGGCTGGCTTGACGCCGCCGTCGACTGCTGGATGGATATTGACGCTCATGTAAGTCTCCTGATGAATTGTGGGTTCCGGCCTTTTCCCTCATTGGCGGAACCGATTGTTAAATGGCTGGTGCTCTGCAGCAGTTCTGACATAGCAATTTACGCGCCCGCACGCCGCTTACCGGGCGTACGCCCGGCCGTGCGGGCCCAATGACGTCAGCAACGCCGCAGGCGGAACAGCCTGCTCAGATATTGAACAGCAACCCGGGAGCCGGCTGCAGCCTTCAGCCGCCGTCTTCAGCCGCCGCCGCGGCGGGTGTAATGATCGAAGTGGACGAGGAAGCGGCTGCGCGCCGCCTCGTCGAGCCCGTCGAAGCGGAACGTCACCAGCAAGACCGGCAGGGTGAAGGCGGCAATGCGTCGCGGCGCGCAGGGCTGCAGGTCGATGGCCACCGTGCCGCCCTCGACCTGCAGGCAGTGGCGCAGGCCGGCGCCGTCGGTGTGCGAGGTCAGCGGCGCGTTGCGCGTGGCGCCGGGCAGCCAGCGGGCGAATTCGGTCAGGGTGCAGCCCATCTCGCGCACCAGGACGGTTGGCACCGGCGCCACCTAGCCGCCCGCCACCGGTGGCCAGATCGCCAGCACGTCGCCTTCGACCAGGGTGCGGGTCGGGCGCGCCGCCGGCGCCACGTAGACGCCGTTGACCAGCACCAGGTGCACCAGTTTCCGGGGCACGTTAAAGCGCTCGACCAGGTCGACGATCGTCGTCTGCTCCGTGATGTCGAGCTCGACCGCATTGTATTTGCGCGAGGCCGGCAGATAGTCGGTCAGGGTGGCAAACAGCTTGAAGGTGATCTTCATGATGCGCTGCCACCGGTGCGTTCAGGCGTGGGCCGGTGCCACCGGGGCACCGCCTGCCGGGCAGCATGCATTGTCATTGGCATTGCCGGCGCCATGGTATTCAGGCCGCTGCCTGCCAGGCGTCCTGCTTTTGCGTGCAGGCGATGTAGGCTTCCGGCAGCCGGAACGGGTCGGCCATCAGATGCGCCTGCCACTGCCCCAGATGCACCTTCGCTTCGATCAGGCCGCGCAGGATGCCGACATGATCGGTCAGACCGATGGTGTTGGCCCCTATCAGCAGGTCGCCGTCGAACTCCAGCCGGATGTAGCGGTAGGCGGCTTCGTCGGTGCGTTCGGCGCGCGCGCCGCCCGGTACGCCCTCCCACTGGCCAAACGAGGTCGATATCAGGCCCAGCGTGTCGAGCACGTTAATTTGCGTAACGCCCTGCTGCACCCGGCGGTGGCCGGCCATGTTCATGCCGGCGCAGCGCGCCTGCTCGGCAGCATTCGGCTGGATCGCCGAGACCACGGTCCTGCCGGTGGCGGGATCGAATGCCTCGGCGCAGTCGCCGGCGGCATAGATGCCGGCAATCGCGGTCTGCATGCCGGGGTCGACCAGGATGCCGGTCACGCACGGTATGCCGCTGTCGCGGGCAAAGCCGATGTTGGGCTTCACACCAGTGGCCGAGATGATGACGTCGACTTCCAGGAACATGCCGTTGGAGAGCGACACGCGCAGCACGCCGCCGGCGACCGGTTCGATCTTCTCGACCCGGGCCCCCGTATGGACCGTGATGCCCTTGGCCTCGCACCAGCGCCGGATCATCCGGCCGGCGCCTTCGCCCATCATGCGCGGCACCATGCGCTCGCCCATCTCGACCACCGTCAGCGCGACGCCGCGCACCGCCAGGGCTTCGAGGATGATGCAGCCGATGAAGCCGGCGCCCATCTGCAGCACGCGGCTGCCCTTGTGGGCCGATGCCATGATCCTGCGCGCGTCTTCCAGCGTCCAGCAGTTGTGCACGCCGGGGCTGTCGATGCCGGGGATCGGCGGGCGCGCCGGCACCGAGCCGGAGGCAATCAGCAGGCGGTCGAATTCGAGCTTGCTGCCGTCTTCCATCACCACCCGGCTGCGCGCGCTGTCGATCTGCTTCACGCGCCCGCTGACCTGTTCGATTTTCAGGCGGTCGAAATGACCGGCCTGCTTGCGCAAGTGCGTGCCCTGTTCGCTGATGTTGCCATGCAGGAGATAGGGCAGGGCCATGCGCGAATAGGGTGGCTCCGGCTCGTCGCCGATCAGGATGATGCGGTCTGCCGGCTGATGCTTGCGGATGGTCTCGGCGGCGATCACGCCGGCCGGGCCA
>JANXSS010000170.1 GCA_025356535.1 Herminiimonas sp. | reverse complement strand
TCATCGGTAAGCGCCCGGGCGGCTGCGAGAGCACCCCGCAAAACATGCCGGTGTACGCCTGCATGAATGGCCTGCTACTGCCAGATCGCCAGGTGTTTCTGGTCGACACCCACGTCAACTACGACCCGACGCCGGAAGAATTGGCTGAAATCACCACCATGGCGGCCGAGGAAATGATGCGCTTCGGCCTCAAGCCGAAGGCCGCCCTGCTGTCGCATTCCAATTTCGGGACCAGCAACCAGCCAACCGCCCTCAAGATGCGCAAGACGCTCGAACTGCTGCGCGTTCAGGCGCCCTGGCTGGAGGTCGATGGTGAAATGCACGGCGATGTGGCGCTCGACGGCAAGCAACGGATGGCCGTCATGCCGCACAGCGCACTGGCAGGAGACGCCAACCTGTTGGTGTTTCCGAACATCGACGCTGCCAACATTTCTTACAATTTGCTCAAGACGGCAGCGGGCGGGAACATCGCCATCGGCCCCGTTTTGCTGGGTGCGGCCAAACCGGTCCATATCCTGACGGCGAGTGCTACGGTTCGCCGCATCGTGAACATGACGGCCCTGACGGTCGCCGATGCAAACGTCGTTCGCTGAACGCAGGAGTCTTTTTCCGGGGAGGCTCCCGCATGAGCAAGCGCCAACTTTTCCAGACGGCGCATTGCTTTCCTCCATTGCTTCTTTATTAAGCAACCTCTTGCTTTTTGTGTAAGCCTGAGGCACACTTGTGGGCTTGATTTGACGGGTTAACCCCGATGTTTATTTCAAATCGCTCAAAAATTCCGCGAAAGTTTTACCGGCTTTCCGTCGTGGATTTTTGATCCTTGCAGCCCCATTTTCTCTTTCATGCTCATGGCGCTGAACGCCTGGTTTTCCTTCAAGACTGTCCGGCTGGCGTTCGCTGGAACGGCGTTGGCGATCGCGACGCTGAGCGGTGCGCAGATCCATGCGCAAAGTTCGTCTCGCGATATGACGCCCGGTGTCACCGGAGTGGTAGCGCTGGCTGACCTGCCTCCAAGCGGTCGTGAAATGTTCAAGGCGATAGGGGATGGCGGGCCGTTCAGGCACGACAAGGATGGCTCGACTTTCGGTAACCGCGAGCGGCTGTTACCTGCCGAGCGGCGCGGACATTACCGCGAATACACGGTAGATACGCCAGGCTCGCGTGATCGGGGCGCCAGGCGAATCGTCTGCGGAGGGGCTCAGCGCCCGCCCGCAGCCTGCTGGTACACAGCAGACCACTATGCAAGTTTCAGGCGGATTGCTCCGTAAGCGGGCAACTGCCTCGACAGGAACGGCGCAGTAATGCAGCCGATTGGGATTTGATGACGACTATGGAAAGAACGGCGGAGATGGACCTGACACTTAAAGGCGTGCGACCCAACATCGTGCAATCGATTCGCGCGTTTCGCGTGAGCGAATTGCAGGACGCAGCACGGGCAAATGGCCACCATTTTCTTTTTGCCAATCTTGGCAATGCCCAAACGAAGCAAGACATCCTGGATCTGATTGCACAGCAATTCACATTCCCGGCGCACTTCGGCAAGAATTTCGATGCGCTGTACGACTGCATGACCGATCCGCTGCACAAGTCGGGGCCGCAACCCGGCTTCATCATTGTGCTGGAGCAGATTCCCGCCAATGCCAAATTCGACAAGGAAGCACGCGAGCAATTGCTCGATATCTTCCGCGACGCGTCCGACTATTGGGGCGACCGCAAGATTCCGTTCCGCTGCTTCTATTCTTTTCTGTAGCCCGTTCTGCATACACCAGCCAAGCAGAACGGGCGAACGAGGCTTCAAAAGGCACCGTGGTGCCTTCCGCCATTGAACTGAATATCGATTCCTCGGCTGAAAAAATGCCGACGGACAAATTGACGGACGTGTCGCCACTGGCACTGCGCATGAGCAGTCCTTTCAATGCGGGCTACTGGCTCGCCGCTGCATAGTCGTTGACCAGCGCCAAGGCCTGTGCATTGCAGGTCACGACGCCAGCCATCCCGCAGCGGGCGATCGTGATAGCCGCCTGGACGTGATTGGTTGGATCGTCGCAATGCAGTGTCACAAGGATTTTTTGCAGATCGAGGAAAGCCAGTCGACCGGGCGCAACGATGTGCGCGCTCCCGGCGATTCAATTCTCAAACGCAGGAGCTTTCATGCCAGGC
>JANXSS010000169.1 GCA_025356535.1 Herminiimonas sp. | reverse complement strand
TTCGCGAAAGGTCTCGACGATCTGCACCACCAGCTTCTGGCCGCGCGGCATCAGGTTCTTGCCGGCGCGCGCCTGCTGTCCGGCCTTCAGCCAGGCGGCGCTGACATGGCGCCGGCTTCGGCGGCGCACCCAACATGGGTGCCGACGCCCGCGGCCGGCGCCATGTCAGCGCCGCCTGGCTGAAGGCCGGACAGCAGGCGCGCGCCGGCACGAACCTGATGCCGCGCGGCCAGAAGCTGGTGGTGCAGATCGTCGAGACCTTTCGCGAACACATGCAGCCGGCCTTCGTCGAACGGCTCGATGCCTGGGAGCTGGCGGAGCAGGCCGGCATGGCGATTCCGCCGGTGATGATCTATGGCGACGACGTCACCCATATCCTGACCGAGGAAGGCATCGCCAACCTGCTCTTGTGCCGCAGCGAGGAAGAGCGCGAGCAGGCCATTCGCGGCGTTGCCGGCTATACCACGGTCGGCCTCGGGCGCGACCGCCGCATGGTCGAAAACCTGCGCGACCGCGGCATCGTCCAGCGTGCCGAAGACCTCGGCATCGACAAGCGCGACGCCACCCGCGACCTGCTGGCGGCGAAGAACATGAAGGACCTGGTGCGTGCCTCCGGTGGCCTGTATGCGCCACCGAAGCGCTTCCGGAACTGGTAGGAGATGGCATGGAAACATTGAACTTCCGCTTCGAGCAGGGCGCCACGCCGCTGGTACGTGCTGCGCACCTGGTCGGCGTGGTCAGCTCCGGCAACCTCGAAGTGCTGATCGAATCGGTGCCGCTCGGCGGCGCCTGCGAAATCGAAATCAAGACCGCCGCGCTGGGTTTCGGCGCGACCTGGCAGGCGGTGATGGATGATTTCCAGGCGCGCTGGCAGTTGCGCGATGCGCGCATCTCCATCAACGACATGGGCGCGACGCCCGCCGTCGTTAGCCTGCGCCTCGACCAGGCGGTCGAGTCGGTCAACGGCTTGTCCGTTGCAGGACCGGCGTCATGATGCCCCGGCGCCAAATGCACAGTTATCTGGAAGCCAATGCCCGCGAGCGGCTGCAGCACCTGCTGGACGCCGACTCGCTGGAAGAATGGTTGCCGCCCTCGGCGCGCATCATCAGCCCGCACCTGGCGCAGCTCGATGCACCGGTTGCCTTCGATGATGGCGTGGTGGTCGGGCGTGCGCGCCTGGCCGGGCGCAGCATCTTCGTGGCGGCGCAGGAGGGCGGCTTCATGGGCGGCGCGGTGGGCGAAGTCCATGGCGCCAAGCTGGTCGGCATGCTGCAGCGGGCCATCGTCGAGCGCCCGCAGGCGGTGCTGCTGCTGCTGGAGACCGGCGGCGTGCGGCTGCACGAGGCAAACGCCGGCCTGATCGCGGTCTCCGAAGTCATGCGCGCGGTGCTTGGCGTGCGGGCCGCGCAGATACCGGTGATCGTTTTGATCGGCGGCGCCAACGGCTGCTTCGGCGGCATGGGCATCGTCGCCCGCTGCGCCAACACGATCATCATGTCGGAAGAAGGGCGCCTGGCCATGTCGGGGCCGGAGGTCATCGAAACGGCCAATGGCGTCGACGAATTCGATTCGCGCGACCGGGCCCTGGTCTGGCGCACCACCGGCGGCAAGCACCGCTACCTGCTGGGCGATTGCCAGCGCATCGTCGCGGAATCGATCGAGGCATTCCAGGGTGCAGCCGTGCAGGCAATCGACGCCTGCCTGACGCAACCGGTGGCGCTCACGCTGGCGGCACTCGAAGCCGAGCATCTGCTCTTGTCGGAGCGCCTGGCCCGCTTCGACGATGCCACCGATCCGCTGGCGATCTGGGCGGCGCTCGGCATCGACGACGTCGCGGCGATTCCGCTGCTCGAAGCCGACGCCTTCATGACGCGCACCGCCGCGCATCGACTGGGAGCGCCGGCATGAGCGCCACCGCCGCTTGGCAGGCGGTCGCAGCGCGGCTCTTCCCGCAAGGCCACCAGATCGTGGAAAACGATCACTTCCTGTGCGGAACGGCGTCGGTCGATGCGGCCACCGTCGCCGTCATCGGCACCACCGGCCATACGCCGATCGGCGTCGAGATTGCGCTGGCGCAGGCGCAGGCCGTGCTCGACACCGTGCGCAGTCATCCGGGGCGTGCGATCCTGATCCTGGTCGACACGCAGGGCCAGCGGCTGCGTCATCGCGATGAAATGCTGGGCATCAACAGCTACATGGCGCACCTGGGCAAGTGCATCGAGTTCGCGCGCCTGCAAGGCCACCGCATCATCGCCCTGGTGTACGACCAGGCGCTCTCGGGCGGCTTCATCACCAGCGGCCTGATGGCCGACGCCTGCTATGCCTTGCCGCAGGCGACGATCCGCGTCATGGGATTGCCGGCAATGGCGCGCATCACCAAGGTGCCCGAAGAACGCCTGATCGAACTGGCCGGCCACAGCCCGGTCTTCGCACCGGGCCCGGAAAACTATCTCAAGATGGGCGGCATCGAGGCGATCTGGGAAGGCGACCTGGCCGTGCAGCTGGCGCAGGCACTGGCCCAGGCCGACCCGCTCGACCGGCGCAGTGCGACCGGCCACCTGCGCGGCGGCAGGCTGCTGGCGCAACCGGTGATCGATGCGGTGCTTGCGGCCGGCCGGCCCGATGGCGCCGGTAATGCCGACGCCGCGCATGATGCAGCCGCACCGGCATAGCCTGGCCTGGCTTGGCGCATCGGGCTGGGAGCAGGTGCAGGCAGGAACGATGGCCGAACCGGTCGGCGTGCGCGAGGCGCTGGCGCGCTGGCGCGCCGCCGACTGGCCGCTGGTGGTCTGCCGACGCTCGCCCGGCATGGCCGCCGCCGATCTCGCGCTGGGCATTGCCTTGCCGCCGCATCCGCAGACCCGTGCAAAGCCGCGCATCGCGGCCACCGTCGCCTTGCAGCATGTGCGACAGGTCGAGCCGCCGTTGCCGCTTGCCGCAGTCCTGCCGGTGGCGCCGAACCATTGGCGCGCAGCGCTGCTTGCGCTGCACATGGAAAGCCTCGACACCGTGCCGGCACTGCGCGTGTTCGGCTCGCTCGCATGGCAGACCATTACCGGCATGCCCTACCTTGGCAGCGGCTCCGACATCGATCTGCTGGTCGCGCCGACCACGCGCGCCGAGCTCGACGCCTGTCTCGGGTGCCTGCGTCGCCATGCCATGACGCTGCCGCTGGACGGCGAAATCGTCTTTCCATCCGGCGCAGCGGTGGCCTGGAAAGAGTGGGACGACGTGACCCGGCACGGCGCTGGCGCTGGCGCGCGCGTGCTGAGCAAGCATGCCGACCGCGTCGCGCTGTCCGACTGTGGCGATCTGCTGTCTTCGTTCGACGTGGCCCCGCACGCTTCATGATCTGCTGGCCTGACACCGGGGTGGTTACTGCACCGGATGCGGCCGCAGCATCGGCATCGATCAATGCAATCGCCCGCATGGCCGTCGCAAGCCTGCATGCCGAACTGGTGCTCCATCCGAAACCTGGACTGGTCTCGGGCATCGACAATGGCAGCCATGCGGACATGACAGCGGCAACCTTCATGCGCAGCCTCTTTACGCTGCGTGCTTACTTCAGGCGGATCACCCTGGCCGGCAGCCTGGACACTGACTTCGACGGCCTCGTGCTGCTCGGCGTGGCGGCGGAAAAGCGCATGCTCAGGGCAACCGGCGGCATCAACACCCATCGCGGCGCGATCTTCTGCCTCGGCCTTGTATGTGCCGCCGCCGGATGGCTCGAAGCGCACCAGAACGCAACTGCCGCCATCACGCCGCAAGCGCTGCGTGCTGCAATCGGGCAGCAGTGGGGCGACGCTCTGGCGCGCCACTGCCAATACCGCGCACCCGGCGCCCATGGCACGCAGGCGGCGGCCGTGCATGGCGTCGGCGGCGCCCGTGCGCAGGCGGCAAGCGGCATGCCGGGGGTGTTCGACATCGCACTGCCGGCGCTGCAGGCAACGCTGGCAGCCGGACGCGGCCTGCATTGCGCCCGCATCGACGCTTTTTTCAGCCTGCTGGCGCGGCTCGACGACAGCAATGTCTATCATCGCGGCGGCGCGGCGGCGGCGCAAATGGTGCGCGAGGTCGGCGCGCGGTTCATGGACCGTGGCGGCACGGCAGATCCGCACTGGCACGCGACGGCGCTGGCGGCACACCGCATGCTGGTGGCAAGGCGGCTGTCGCCGGGTGGCGCTGCCGATCTGCTGGCGGCGACCTGCCTGGTGCACGACCTGGTGCAGGGCAGGCTGCCGGGGGCAAGGCTGCCGCAACCGCAACCGCAACCGCAAGCGTTTGCCGACGCCGCCTCGCCCCAACCGCATCGTGGCGTTGCAAGAACAAGCGGCGCCGGCCGATGAGCCTGCGCCTGGCGATACTCTGCAGCGGGCAGGGAGCGCAGCACGGCGGCATGTTCGACCTTGCCCGTACGGTGGCCGGCATGTCCTCGCGCATCGACGCCTGGGCGTTGCCGTTCGATGGCGACGCTTTCGCAAATCGCAATGCCCAGCCGCTGGTGGTCGGCGCGGCCTGCGCGAACTGGCAGGCGCTGCAACCGCGACTGCTACGCCCGCACATCGTTGCCGGCTACAGCGTCGGTGAAGTCGCCGCGCTTGCCGTTGCCGGCGTGATCGCGCCAGCCGATGCGGTGGCGCTGGCACGCACGCGCGCCGCCCTGATGGATGCCTGCGTCGATCCGCGCCAGCCGCAGGGCCTGGCAGCAGTCTCCGGCCTGTCGCGGCCAGCGCTGATGCGCCTTCTTTCGACGGTCGGCAGGCCTGCCGCCTGGATTGCCATCGAAAACGGCGCGCAGCACTGGATCACGGGTGGACTGAACGAAGCGCTCGACGCCTTGCAAGGCCCGGTCGCCGCCATGGGCGGGCGCATGCAGCGCCTGCCTGTCGGCGTTGCCTCGCACACGCCGTTGATGGCGCCGGCCGTCGCGCCGTTGCAGGAAGCGGCGGCGACGATTTCCCTGACCGCGCCACGTACACGCCTTTTGACCGGTGTATCCGGCACGGCCGCCGCCGACGCGCCGTCAGCCGTGCAAGGCCTGCTTGCACAGACCGCCGGCACCGTACGCTGGAGCGCCTGCATGGATGCGATTGCCGAATCGGGTGCGACCGCCGCGCTCGAACTCGGACCCGGAACCGCCCTGGCCCGGATGCTCGCGGCACGCCATCCGCAGATAGCCTGTCGCGCAGTCGACGACTTTCGCAGCATCGACGGCCTGCTCGGCTGGATTGCGCGGCAGGACGGCTAGGTGCTCGAACCGGTATCCCGATGCCGCGCGTGGCCCGGCGTGGATCAGTAACGTTGTGGTGATGGTGGTGGTGGCGGTGGAGCGCCGGCAGGCGGCGACGGCGCCATGCGGCCCTGCGGCGGCGCCTGGACGTTGCCTGGCGGTGGCGCATAGCCGCTCTGCATGCCCGACTCCGTCATCATGCGTCCCGAAACCGGCACCTTGTGGCCTTTCGCATACATGCACTGTATGTAGCCCGAGTCATAACGCTGTTGCATGCCGTACGCGGAAGCATCGCCCGCCCCGGCGCCGGCTGCGCTGCCAAACAGGAGGCCGGTGCCGGCGCCGACCGAAGCGCCGCGCCCGCCATTGATCGCCGCACCGGCTGCGGCACCAAGCAGCGTTCCCATGGCAGTGCTGCGCACGCCGCTGTCGATTGCCGCATTGCCGGGGCTGCCGCCGGCCTGCAGGGCGGCATATTGCCGGCAGTCGCCATCGTCATAGCGGAACTGGTCGAATGTCTTGCCGGAGCCCGGCAAGACCGTCATGCTCGGGCCGCTCGGCGGCAGGGTCGTGCATCCGGCCAGGCACGCAAGGCCGGCGGCGACCAGGCCAGGCCGGGTGAAAAACAGCTTCATGTCGATTCCGTTCATCGTCCATCCACGCGTTGGGTCAACCTGCGGGCGCAGCAAGGATTCCGCTCAGCGCTGCACTGGCTGCGACGGCACCTGCTGCCAGCCGTTCGAACACTGCTTTACATAGGGATAATAACCATCCGGATTGCTGCAGTAATACCAATAACCGTCGGCGGCCGGACCGGTGGCATTGGCGCTGCTCTGCTCGATGTAGACCGGCGGCGCCGCTGGCGTGATGACCGTTGTCGCTGGCCCGTAATAGCCATAAGGTGCGTAGCCGTAACCGGGGTAACCGTAGTAGGGCAAGCCGAAACCCAGCACCGGCGCACCGATGAATACGCCGACCCGGGCACCGCCGTGATGGCGGCCGCCATAACCGCCATGGGCCAGGGCGTTGGCGCCGACCGTAACCGTGGCCAGCATCAGTACGGTTGCCGCAAATGATTTCGGATAGTTCACCTGGCGCTCCTCCTGTAGGGTTCAGACCTGATGCCGCAAGCACGTCCCGATACACCTTCGACAACAACTTGCGTGCGAAGTTTCGTCCGGGCCATGCACCGTCGTTGCATGCACGACAATGCCGGACAACCGATGCAAATGCTTCCATCGAACGGGCGTTTCAGGCAGCCGTGTCGGCCTTCCCGTCAAGCGCTGCGGCATTGGTTGGCTCAATGATACGCAATCCCGGAAAAAGTTTCTGATGCTTGGATTTGCCCGGAAAACCCGGCGCAGGCGAGCGTAGAATAGCGCCTTTTTGTCAGGCTCCCATGTGGTTCAAGAATCTCCAGATCTATCGTCTCCCCGCACCGTGGGCGATGTCGCAGGAACAACTCGAAGAGGCGCTTTCGCCGCAGACATTTTCCGATGCCTCCGGCATGGACATGCAGAATCAGGGCTGGTGCTCGCCGCGCGAGAACAGCATGCTGGTGCATGCGGTGAACCGCCAGTTTCTGCTCTCCTTTGCTACTGAAAAGAAGCTGCTGCCGGCAACCGTCGTCAACCAGGTCAGCAAGGCCAAGGCAGCCGAAATCGAGGAGCAGCAAGGTTTCGCGCCCGGGCGCAAGCAGATGAAGGAAATCAAGGAACAGGTCACCGATGAACTGTTGCCGCGCGCGTTCAGCATTCGCCGCAACACCGGGGTCTGGATCGATCCGGTCAACGGCTGGCTGGTGGTCGACGCCGGCAATGCAGGCCGCGCCGAGGAAGTCATCAAGCTCCTGCTCAAATGCGTCAAGCGCTTGCCGCTGCGCGCCTTGCGGGTACAGCAGTCACCCGTGTCGGCAATGACGCAATGGCTGGTGGCCGACGAAGCGCCGCTGGGCTTCACCATCGACCAGGATACCGAGTTGCGCTCGACTGGTGAAGGCAAGGCAACCGTGCGCTACGTGCGTCACGCGCTGGAAGCCGAGGATGTGCGCCGCCACATCGAGGCCGGCAAGCAATGCACGCGCCTGGCGCTGACCTGGAACAGCCGGATCTCGTTGGTGCTGACCGAGGCGATGACATTGAAGCGCATCACGCCGCTCGACGTCATCAAGGAAACCGACGGTGGCATGAGCCGCGATGCAGACGAGCGCTTCGACGGCGACATGCTGTTGATGACCGGCGAACTCGGCAACATGATGACGGCGCTTGTCGACGCCCTCGGTGGCGAGATTGTGGAACAGGCAGCGGCCTGACGCGGCGGTAGTTTCGCACTGCTGGTCACGAATGGCCCAGGCGCGACCTGCACCACCTGATGTCTTGCGGAGATTACCGCTCGATGAATGCGGTCAGCGTGCCAGGGTCGGCCAGGGTCGGACCGGAAGTCGGCGCCGTCGTGGCGACGATAAGATAGCGGCCGTTGACACGATAGAGCGTAAAGCGCGCGGTGTTGCCGCCGTTCCTGGTCTCGCCGTTCAGGTCGATCAGACCGGCCGGCAATGTGTCGGTGCGCGCGGGGCTGCGGTCGTAGCGCGTCAATGACAAACCGCCGCCTGCATCGAATTTCAGGCTTGAGCTTGGTGCGCCCTTCGGTTGCGCGCCGACGTTATCCTGGCCACAGTTTTCATAACCATCGAAGGTGCGGTTCTGCAGTACCGTCGCGTCCGTGATGCGCACTGCGTTAGGATCGAACAGGACATAGCGGCTGCGGATCTTGTCCGAATTGACGCCGCCGCCGTTATTGCTGCTGCAAAGGGTAAACGTCGGCTGACTCGGCACGCTGGCGCATTGGCTGAATGCACCGCCACCGACGGTGCAGGCGCCTGGCTTAAAGTCGGTACCGGGGAACTGGCTGCCATCGAGGCTCAGGACACCGCCGCTGACACGGGCAGCGCCGATCGTCGTTGCAGTGCCCAGCTTGTAGACCGCGAAATCCTGTATCGGTGCTGACGGCGTGGCAGCGACCGCCGGTGCGACTGCCGGCGCTGGCGCAGCCGGCGCATTGGGTGCAACGACGGAGGCAGGCGATGCACCGGGTGCCGGTTGTGCCTGCTGCGTTGCGGGCGCCGCTGTAGTATCGGCTGCGACCGCGGCGGCACCGGTTTCGGTGCCGGACGCCGGTGCGGCTGCATTGTCGCTGCCGCCACCACCGCCGCAACCGGCAACTGCAAACATGCACAGGGATATCGACGCAATCGAGCGCGCTCGAGCAGGTCCCGTAAATTGAAGTCGTTTCATATCTGCCTTTGTGTCTGAATTAAAATGATGCGGATCGATGAAAAGTCATCGCGATTCATTTAATCAAATTGAGACAGCGTGGACTTATGATTGCTCAAACGATCAGGATGCGGCGTCGTGCAGTGGAGCAGCGCGGATTTGATGCTTGCGCCCGGTTAGTGATGGCCAGGAATGCGCGTCAAGGACCCTGCAGCAAGGTGCCGGACTGCCCGGAGATCGGCACGGTTTAATCACGGCGGAATTTTTGCAGGTAATCGAGGACGTTGGCGTCGAAGCCAGGTGTGGCGTAATGCAAGCCGGCAGCGTCGCGTGTGAGCCGCTTGACCTTCTCTGGCTTGATGCCAACGATCCGGCAGCGATGCCCTGCATCCGGTCGCCTCTTCTGCGACACAACAGTGCCGTCCGCGCAATCCTCGTGGAACATCAGCCAGTCCTGCACCAGCTTCGATTTCAGCGGTTCGATTTCATGCACGACGTTTTCCGGCAGCGGGCAGCGAATCGCATGGAGCGCCGGCGGTTCGTCGCGTATCCAGTTGCCATAGACGTCATCATTGACGCTGCGATACAGCACCGCAGGCAGGGGTGCGTAAAAGTTTTCCAACATGAAAAATGCGACCTTGCAGCATCCGGCGGCCGCGTCCATGGACCAGCCGCATACATCGGCATGCACCTCGACATACAACAGTGCCGAGACCGCGCCCGGATTTCCGGACGATGCAGCAATAGCGATTTTCGGTTGCATCCCGCCACCTGTGGATCGAACAGCACGCAGCCTGGTTTGTCGTCGCATTGTTCTTGAGCCGGTAGACCAGGCGCTTTGCTACTAGTTCTGGCTTGCGTCGTGCAGTGCGCCGATGCGGTTCGGGCCGGCCTGGCTACATCTGCTTGAACAGGTGGACGAAGCTGCGACTGACTTCCAGCTTGTCCGGCTGGCCCTTGATCAACACGAGGTGACGACCGCGCATATCGCGGGCAACGCCATCGATTGCGTGCACGTTTACCAGGGTCGAGCGGTGTATCTGCCAGAACAGTTGCGGATCGAGCTGGTCGGCCAGGTCGCGCACCGGCTTGCGTATCAGCGCTTCGAAACGAGCCGTCTGCACCCGCGTGTATTTTTCATCGGACTGGAAGAACAGTATGTCGGAAACGGCGATCAGGCGTAACTCCTGGCCGACCGATGCCTGTATCCATTGCAGATACCCCGGCTTGGGCGCGATCTGACTGGCAAGCTGCGCCAGCACCGCCGAGATGTCGCCCGGTCGCGTCTGCAGGCGCGCTTTCAGGCGCTCCACGGTCGTTTTCAGGCGGGCATTTTCCGCCGGCTTGAGCACGTAATCGACGGCGCCGTGCTCGAATGCTTCGATCGCATGCTGATCATAGGCAGTGATGAAGACGACATGCGTCTTGCCGGCCACCGCTGCCGCAGCTTCCAGGCCGCTTTTACCCGGCATGCGGATATCGAGAAAGATAAAGTCCGGTGCATGCTCCAAGGCCAGGGCGATCGCTTCCTCGCCGTTCCTGGCTTCCGCCACGATCACCAGTTCCGGCCATACCTGCGACAGCCGCAGGCGCAGCTGGTCGCGCATCAGGCGTTCGTCATCGGCAATGATTGCATTCGGCATCCGGCTCTTTCTGCGTGTTTTACGAGGCCTGCTTCATGCCGGCGAGTTGATAGGGCACGTCTATGGTTGCACGGACACCGGTCGGCTCATTGACCATGATTTCAAGTCGTCCCTGTTCCTGGAACAACAGCTTCAAGCGTTCGCGAATGCTTTGCAATCCCAGTCCGGTGCCGTCGCTCGCTACGACGCCAAAGCCAAGGCCGTCGTCGGCAACCGTTACCCGCAGCCGGTTGTCTGCCACCTCTGCAATGACCTGCAGCGTACCACCCTGCTGCTTGCACTCCAGGCCATGCTTGATCGCGTTCTCGACCAGCGACTGCAGCATCATCGGCGGAAACGCAGCACTGCGCAGGCCGGCGGGAATCCGGAAATCCACGGTCAGACGTTCTTCCATGCGCATCTTCAACAGGTCCAGATAGGCACGCACCATGTCGGCTTCGCGCCCCAGGGTCGTGGCTGGCGCCGTCTCGCGCATCTGCGGCAGCACCGCCCGCAGGTACTGGATCAGGCTGCGCTGCATCGCCGAAGCGCGGGGCGGGTCGGTCTCGATCAGGAATTCGACCGAGGCCAGCGTATTGAAGAGAAAATGCGGCTCGACCTGCGCCTGCATCACCTGCATCTTGGCTTCGGCGATCTCGCGCTGCAGGGTGGCCCGCTCGGCCATCGCGTTGGCTGCCTGCGCCTGCGCTTCCGCCCGCTTCTTGCCGCCCATCAATGCCTTGGTACCGAACAGGCCGACGACGAGCAACAGCACGAAGTTCATGAACCATTCCGACGATTTTTTTTGCGCCACCATGACCTTTTGTTGGGCCTGCTCTGTTGACGATTGCCTAGAACTGATCCACTTAAAGCAATAAATTTCATCTAAATTTGACCCACGTGATTGAATCACCTGCTTAATGTTTGAGCAGGGAGACAGGGAGTGATCACAGTGGGCATGTTAGCCAAGATCAGGC
>JANXSS010000132.1 GCA_025356535.1 Herminiimonas sp. | reverse complement strand
GCCTGATCTTGGCTAACATGCCCACTGTGATCACTCCCTGTCTCCCTGCTCAAACATTAAGCAGGTGATTCAATCACGTGGGTCAAATTTAGATGAAATTTATTGCTTTAAGTGGATCAGTTCTAGGCAATCGTCAACACCCGGCACGTACAGATTGACGCTGAAGGCCGGGCTGGCCAGCACCATCGCCCGTATACGTGGTGCGTAATCATGCACCCAGGCCGACGCGATAACCGCACCGACGCTTTGTGCGATGACAACCATGTCTTCGGCGGCCACGCCATAGGTGGCGAGCAGATGCTCGTGGAACGCCTGCGCATCCTGAACGAAATAGCCGAAATTCGGTGCATGGCCGCGCCGGCCGTCGTTCACGCCATGTCCGCGCGCATCCCATGCAAACACGTCGAAGTCCGGTACATCCAGCTCGTCGACAATGTGCTGCAAGCGTGCGCCATGCTCGTGGCCGCGGTGGAACAGCACCAGGGATTTTCCTGTTGCACGATGGGCTTGCCAGTAGTGATAGGCGATGACGGCGCCGTCGTGGCTGTTGAATTTTTGCAGGATCGAATGTCTCATTACTTATCGTCCCGAGGGGCAGGTGGGGGGTGTCCGCGAAGGCGTTACGGCCGTGCTCGTTTTGCAATCGGCTGAAGCAGGCGGCGAGGGTACTCAGGTAGCTGGCTTGGTCACCAGTCCATTCAATGGCCTGGCCTACATAGATATCGGCAAAAATCGGCAGCGGCACGACGGCACCCCTGGGCATAGACTTGCCGAGGCCCTGCATGTAGACAGGCACCACGGGCGCTGCGGGAAACCGCTCCGCAAGCCGTGCAGTACCGGCGCGCAGGGCGTTGAAGGTCTCCGGTTCGCCTCGCGTGCCTTCAGGAAAAATCAGCAGGATCTTTCCCTGCTCGAGTGCGTCGATGCATCCGGACAATGGATCACTTGTCTTGTCCCGGCCGCCCCGGGTAACCGGAACGATGCCGATGCACCGGGTGCTGATCCATGAAACCAGCCGGTTTCGCAGAAAATAGTCTGCCGCGGCTGCAGGTCGCACATGGTGGACGCGTCGCAGCGGGAACAACGACAGCAGTACGAGGGTGTCAAGGTGGCTGTTGTGGTTTGCCACGACAAGGGCCGGGCCTTTTACCGGCAGCAGGTTGCGGCGGCGCACGTTCAGGCCGAGCCAGATCGCACTGACCGGTCTGGCGACCAGCGCCGCGAAAGCGATGCGAAGCGCGCGGTGGTAGATGGTTCGGGCGCTCATGTCAGTAATACAGATACCGGAGAAAGTGAAAAAACAGCGGCGCGGTAAAAATCAGGGAGTCGACCCGATCCAGAACGCCGCCGTGACCCGGCAGTACGTTGCTGTAATCCTTGATGCCGATATCGCGCTTGACGGCGCTCATGACGATATCGCCCAGAAAGCCGGCACATCCGATCAGCAGGCCCACTGCCGGCAAGTGCCATCCCCGCAGCGGCGTCAGATAGGGGCCGATCAGACAGGCGATGACAACTGTCGAAGCGACGCCGCCGATCAGGCCTTCCCAGGTCTTGTTGGGGCTGACGATTGGCGTCACCCGATGCCGGCCAAAGCGCTTGCCCCACAGGTACTGGCAAATGTCATTGGCCTGCGTGGTGAACACGACGAAAAACAGCAGGCTTATGCCGGCATGGGACAGGGCACTGCCGTCAGGCAGCAAGAGAAGGCAGGCAAGATGGGACAGGCAGAAAACGGTCGTCATCAGGCCCCACTGCAGCACCCCGGCGGAAGCGAGAAAGCCGCGCGTTTCGCCGGTCAGCGCCATGCGCATGGTCAGGAAAAGGAAGGCATACACCGGGATGAATATGATGAACATGCCGTACCAGCCGATATGAATCCAGTAGTACTGAAGGGGGATGGTCAAGTAGGCAGCCACCAGAACGCCGTGGTCCGAGCGCCGCGTGGGTACGCATGACAGAAACTCCTTGAGCGCCATGAAGCTGACAAAACCCAGGGCCGTCACCGAAACCGTCGTGTTGAAGGCGACAGCCATGGCGAATCCGATGGACAGGCACCACCAGGTGTTGATGCGCGCGCGCAGTTCGTTCCAGTCTTTTTCCGGCTTCATCGTCGTGAGTGCAAAGCAGATCAGCGACGCAAGCACGAGCAACACGAGCGTTGCGGACAACGCCGCCTGGACTGCAACGGGCAAGGTGAAGGGCCAGAAAGGCACGATTCCCGGATTCACGGCTGGTCCTTCAACGCGGCTTGAACGCGCCGGCCACAGGTATACAGGGCGCCGCCGGCGCAGAGCCACAGGAAGCTGCGAACAAGGATAGCGTCGTCGAACCCAAGGCCGACCAGGCAGCCAGCGATTCCCATCGCGGCAGCCCGGTCGCTCTTGCCGAAGGGACCGTCGTAGCGACGTACGCCGCAAATGGCCTGGGCGCCCAGTCCGGCGGCTTCTGCCAGGCCCGCCGTCACGGCAAATACGGCGGCCGGCAGCGCGGCGCCGAGGCCCCAGAAGCCAAGGATCAAGGCAGCGTCGGAAGCAATGTCACACAGTTCGTTCAGGAATGCACCGTATCGGCTTGCCTGGCCGTAGGTGCGCGCTAGCATGCCATCGAGCGCGTTCATTGCCATCCGGGCAAACAGGAACAGCGGCAGGCACAGCCATAGAACGCGCGATTGCGGACAAAGCCCCAGGGCGAGCCCATAGCCGACCGAAGCGACCGCTGCTGCAACGGTCATTTGGTTGGCGGTTACACCCAGCGAAAAAAGGCCCCGGGCAAGCGGCGCCAACAGCTTTTGGAAAGAGGACTTCAGGCCATAGACGGAATGCATGCAAGACCCCTTGCGTGATTCATGGTGAACGAACGAGGCGTGAATATGCTGTGAAATTGCCAAAAAAACAACTCAACGAGTTCACCGTTGCGGCCTGTGCTGGCCTCCGACGCGAGGCTTGCGGGCGTAAATTTTTTTGTGCCGTTGACTTTGTAAAAATCATCTCCATTTGAAAAACTGCAGAAGGCGTGCCGTCGCTGCATTACCGGTCGAGGCGGCGACGCCGCCGCCGGCCGACTGCAATTGCCGCATTGCACCGCCCCGACCAAACGGAGACCGTGATGAAAAAACTGGCACTGCTTTTATGGCGCTTCAGCAAGGCTGATCTGCGCGTACTCTGGTTTGCGCTGTCGCATCACGACCGGCCGCGCTGGTTGCGACCGGCGACTGCCCTGATGGTGCTTTACGCGCTGGCGCCATTCAATTTCGTCTTGCCGGTGCTGGGCATCGTCGATGACCTGGTGCTGATTCCGCTGCTGCTGCATTTTCTGATGACGCTGCTGCCGGCGCATATCCGCAACGGTGCGACAGGCGCGGTCGTGCGCTAGAAAAGGCCGCTGCGTCGCTGTACGCACTGTCGTCGACCGACGCAACGCGTTACACTGGCGACCGGTTACGCACGTCTGGCTGCGCCTGCAGCGGCGTGCGTTTTTCTGTTGCCACGTCTTCCGAAGGTCTCCATGCTTTATGAAATGCGGGTCTACCATTGCGCACCGGGCCGTCTGCCGGCCCTGAACAACCGCTTCGAAACCATTACCCTGAAGTTCTGGGAAAAATACGGCATCGAGCAGGTCGGTTTCTGGACGACGCTCATTGGCGCGAGCAACCAGACGCTGACCTACATGCTGCGCTGGGATAGCCTGGCCGAACGCGAGCGCAAGTGGAATGCCTTTGCCAGCGACCCCGACTGGGTCGCCCGCCGTGCTGCCACCGAGGCAGACGGCATCATCGTCGAGCGTATCGAGAACACGATCCTCAATCCGACCTCCTATTCTGCACTGCGTTGAGGCGCTGCCGCGCAGGTGCGCGTGGCCCAACCGGCGCGGCAGCAGCCATGCCGGTAACTGAGCCGTTGTCGCCGCTGCGCTGGTTGCCGCTGGCGATAGCCGGCCTGTGCGCCTCGCTGATCGGTCTGGGCATCGGCCGCTTCGCCTACGTGCCGCTGCTGCCGCTGATGATCGATTCGGGCTGGACCAGCGCCTCCGGCGCGGCCCAGATCGCCGCCGCCAACCTGGTCGGCTATCTGATCGGCAGCGCCGGCGCGCACCGGCTCGCGTTATGGCGCGGCCCGGCAACCGTCGTCCGTGCTGCCATGCTGGCGGTGCTGGTCAGCCTGCTTGCCTGCAGCGTCGACCTGGGCATTGCCTGGCTCTGGTGCTGGCGCATGGTCGCCGGCGCCGCCGGTGGCATGCTGATGATCCTGGCCGGCCCCTACCTGATGCGCCAGGTGCCGGCGGCGGCCCGCGGCAAGGCGATCGGCATCGTCTTCGCCGGCATCGGCGTCGGGATCGTCCTCTCCGGACTCTGCGTGCCGGCCATCGGCGCCGGCAATCTGCGCTTCGCATGGCTGCTGCTGGCAGCACTGGTAGCCATTGCGCTGCTGTTTGCCTGGCCGCGCTTCACCAACAGCGGTGAGGCCGGCGCGCTGCCGGCCGCAGCCGCCCCGGTCGAAGGCCGTCAGCCTCAGGCCTTGCTGCCGCGCGGCGCGCTGCTGGCGCTTCTGTGCGCCTATGTGCTGGACGCGGTCGGCTACTTGCCGCACACGGTCTTCTGGGTCGAATACCTGGTCCACGACCTGGGCAAGCCGCTGGCTATCGGCGGCGCATTCTGGGCCGTGTTCGGCGCCGGCGCCATCGTCGGCCCGCTGCTGAGCGGCATGGCGGCAGACCGCTTCGGGTTTCGCAGGACGCTGGTGGCCTGCTTTGCCTGCAAGGCGGCGGCCGTGGCGTTGCCATTGCTGTCGACCTCGATGCCGGCGCTGTTCGTTTCCTCGTTTGCAGTCGGCGCCCTGACGCCGGGCATGGTGGCGGTAGCATCCGGCCGCGTGGTGGAAATCGCCGGCCCGGCGGCGCATCAGCGCAACTGGGCGATGATGACGTTCATCTATGCATTGGTGCAGGCAAGCGCCGGCTATGTCATGGCAGCCGTCTACGGCGCCACGCATTCCTTCACGCTGCTGTTTTCGGTGGCCGCCGGCGCGCTGGTGCTAGCCGCCTGCATCGCAACGCGCGGCGCGCAGGCCGTTCAGGCGCCGGCCTGAGCCTCGTCGCGCACGCTGGCGCGATACGCTTCGACGAAGGTGTCGAAGTCGCCCTGCTGCGACGCTTCGAGTTCGATGCGCTGCGCAATCGACTGCGTCACCGATTCTTCGAAGGCCGCCTGTCGCGCCGCACTGATCGGCGTGGCGCGAAAGCGCGCCGCATGTGCCTGACTCTGGCGCATGCCGAAGGCGGTAAATGAATTGCCTTCGTCGCGCATCGCCGCCAGCACGCGTGCCGATGGCGTGAGCGCGACGTCCTGCACCTTTGCGCGCTGGGCTGCCAGGGAATCGGCATGCGCGGTGGTGCCGGCATGGGCGTCGAGCAGCGCCGCCGTCACGCCGATCTGGTCGAGCAGCCGATGCGCCCAGGCCTGCAGGCCGATGCTCTGGCCGTCGTGTGTCAGCATCAGGCCGGGCTGGCGGCCCGCGGTGACGGTACGGGAAAAATTCTCGGTATCGGCCGCGCCGCGGTCGGGTGACAGCGGGCTGTCGTCCAGGGCGCAATACAGCAGGAAGGCATCCATGAAACGCGCGGTCTCCAGACTGATGCCGACCGGCTCGAACGGGTCGACGTCCAGGCAGCGCACCTCGACATACTGCACGCCGCGCGCAGCCAGCGCGCCGAGCGCACGTTCGCCGATGCCGATCACCCGCTTGGGGCGGATGGTCGAATAATATTCGTTTTCGATCTGCAGCAGGTTGGTGCTCAGCTGCACCCACTGGCCATTGCGGCGGGTGCCGATCTGCGCATACGGCGCATACGGCTGGCCGACGGCGCGCGTGAGGCTGCGAATGTAGTTGTCGATGTTGTCGAACTGGACCGACAGCGCCGCCTGCGCATCGCTCTGGTAACCGAGGTCGCTCATGCGCAGGCTGGTTGCATGCGGCAGGTAAAGCGTATCGGCCGAGAGGACCTCGAGCTGATGGGCGCGGCCGCGCAAAAAGCTCGACGCCAGCGCCGGCGAGGCGCCGAACAGGTACATCAGCAGCCAGCTGTAGCGGCGGAAATTCCGGATCAGCGCGAAGTAGCTGGCCGACTGAAAGTCGCGCTGGCTGCCGGGCACGCCTTCGCGCTCCTTGAGCAGCGCCCACAGGTCTTCCGAAAGCGAAAAATTGTAGTGGATGCCGGCGATGCATTGCATCGCCTTACCGTAGCGCAGCGCCAGGCCGCGCCGGTAGACGTGCTTCAACATGCCGATGTGCGATGTACCGTAGCCCGCGATATCGATTTCCGACTCGGGCGGCAGGTCGCACGGCATCGACTGGCTCCATAACAGTTCGTCGCCGAGCTTGCCGTAGGTGAAGCGATGCACGGCGTCGAGTTCGTCAAGAGCGGTTGCAATGTCGGGCTCGGCGGAGGTGACGAACTCCATGAGCGCTTCGGCGTAATCGGTGGTGATGAGCGGATGGGTGAGCGCCGCGCCGAGGGCTGCCGGATGCGCCGTTGCGGCAAGGCGCGCCGCGGGATCGACGCGCAGGGTTTCGCGCTCGATGCCATGCAGGCCGAGGCCGAGCAGGGCACGATGCGTCGGCTGCACAAGCAGTGCCACGCGTTGATTCAGCAAGGTACTCAATTGATTCATCCCCCCGGTTACCGTTTGCAAGCGACATGGCAAGCTCGCCTGCAGTTACAATCGCAATCGTCGTCATGCCGGCAATTAGCGGCCACGCGTGCATGTTTTGACGGCAGAATAACTGAAATTGGTGAATTGCGTTGGCGCCTGGCGCATGCCGGCGACCTGCCTGCGCCGCCACCGCGTCGGCCGCTGCCGGGATGCGTCGTTATGCTAGAATCGCGGCCTTGCAGCAGCGCCGGGTTCGCTTCGACGAACGTCGGTCACCTGCTGCAACCGCAGCATGCAGTTTGCCCGGGTGGTGAAACAGGTAGACACAAGAGACTTAAAATCTCTCGCCGGAAACGGTGTACCGGTTCGATTCCGGTCCCGGGCACCACGATTCATTTCGCTTTACGGCAACAGCACCGCCTCTTGTCGCCGGCTGCGCCGCCTGGCGCATCGGCTGCCAGCGTTTGTCTCAGGTGGTTTGCCGGGCAAGCGGCGGCAGGCCTTCCACGGTGCCGATGCTGTCGCGGTTGGCCATGCGGCTGACCTTGAAGAAATGCCACTGCACGACGCACATGTTGAGAAAGGTGGCCAGCGGAATTGCTTCGCGACCGAGCGGGCGGTTCAGGCGGCACCAGACGTCGACATAGGCGCTGCCGACCTGCCACAGCTGGCCGTCGCGCAGCAGCGCCACGGCCAGGCCGGCCGCCTGGCCAATGCCGCCCAGGCCGGCGAACCGGGCGGTGCGTGCCGGCACCAGTCGTTCCAGCGTGGCCCGCCGCCTGCGAAATTCCGGAGAACCCGCATAGCCGCGAAAGAGCCGTTCGAAATACGCCCTTGGTTCATACAGCTGCCTGGTGAGCCGGTCGAAGCCGGTTTTCAGGCTTTCGCGACTCATGCCTTTCGGATGGAAGGCGACGTGCGGATTGGAATAATCGAGGCGGCCTTCGCGCTCCAGACGCGCGTAAAGCGGCGTGGTCGGTATCGGCGTCAGGATCGACACCAGCGACTGGGCGATGCCGGAACGCTGGATGAAGTCGAACTGTTCCTCGAAGATGGATTCGGTGTCGGCATCGAAACCGACGATGAAGCCGGCCTGGATGATCAGGCCGCCGTCACGGATGCGCTGCACCTTGTCCTCGAGGCTGTCACCGCGCACGTTCTGATGCTTCAGTGTTTCGATGAGCGATTCCTTCTTCGGCGTTTCGATGCCGATGAAGACGTTGCGAAAATTCGACGCCACCATCAGTTCGATCATTTCACTGTCGTCGGCCAGGTTGATGCTTGCTTCCGTAAAAAGCGTCATCGGATAGCCATGCTGTTTTTGCCAGGCGACCAAGGCGCGCAAAAGGTCCTTTGCTTTCGCCTTGTTGCCAATGAAGTTGTCGTCCACCAGGAAACAGGAACGGAATCCGGCTGCCAGCAGGGCATCGAATTCGATGATCATCTGCTGAGGTGTCTTGAGCCGCGGCTTGCGACCGAAAATCGTGATGATGTCGCAGAATTCGCACTGGAAGGGACAGCCTCGTGAAAACTGCAGCGACGCCATGACGTAGCTGCCTGCCTTGACCAGGTCGTAGCGCGGCGCCGGAACGGTCTGCATGTCGGTCTTGTCGGCCTGCTGATACCGCC
>JANXSS010000090.1 GCA_025356535.1 Herminiimonas sp. | reverse complement strand
TCACCATCACGGCAACCCAGATGATGGAGTCGATGATCTTCAATGCGGTGCCGACCCGCGCCGAGGTCTCGGATGTGGCCAACGCGGTGCTCGACGGCACCGACGCCGTGATGACCTCTGCCGAGACCGCAACCGGCAGGTATCCGGTGGAAACCGTCGAGACGATGGCCTCGGTCTGCCTGGAAGCGGAAAAATACGAGAACTACAAGCTCGACGCGGATTTTCTCAACGTCACCTTCAACCGCATCGACGAATCGATTGCCTACGGCGCGCTGTTTACCGCCTACCACCTGCGCGTCAAGGCGATCGCCGCGCTGACCGAATCCGGTTCGACGGCGCTGTGGATGAGCCGTCACAACATCGACATACCGATCTATGCGCTCACGCCCATCAAGGCAACCGAGCGCAAGGCTGCGCTCTACCGCAATGTCGACACCTTCGCGCTGGCGCAGTCCAACGACCGCGAGGAGGTGCTGAAAGCCGCGCAGGACCTGCTGCTGGCAAAGGGCGTGGTGCAGAAGGGCGACCGCATCGTCGTCACCTGGGGCGAGCCGATGGGCCAGACCGGCGGCACCAATGCAATGAAGATCATGACGATCGGGGAATACTGATTTGCCGTGGCAAGGCGCATGCGGCCCTGCCCGGTTGTACTCCACCATTTACTGCTGAATTTACTGCTGAATTCGAACTGAAATAAACCAAGGAGCTTTCCATGCCACTCGTGTCTTTGCGCCAGTTACTCGACCATGCTGCCGAAAACAGCTATGGCCTTCCAGCCTTCAATGTCAACAATCTCGAACAGGTGCAGGCCATCATGGAAGCGGCGCAGGAAACCGGTGCGCCGGTGATCATGCAGGCTTCGGCAGGCGCCCGCAAGTACGCCGGCGAAGCCTTCCTGCGCCACCTGATCTCGGCGGCGGTCGAAGCCTATCCGCATATTCCGGTGGTGATGCACCAGGATCACGGCCAGTCGCCGGCGGTGTGCATGACGGCGATCCGTTCTGGTTTCAGTTCGGTCATGATGGATGGCTCGCTGATGGAAGACGGCAAGTCGGTTGCCAGCTATGAATACAACGTCGAAGTCTCGCGCCGCGTGGTCGAGTTCTCGCATGCGATCGGCGTGACCGTCGAAGCCGAACTGGGTGTGCTCGGCTCGCTCGAGACGATGATGGGCGACAAGGAAGACGGCCACGGCGCCGACGGCAAGATGACCCGCGAGCAGTTGTTGACCGATGTGACGCAGGCCGCCGACTTCGTCAAGCAGACCCAGTGCGATGCGCTGGCAATCGCGATCGGCACCTCGCACGGCGCCTACAAGTTTTCCAGGAAGCCGACCGGCGACATCCTGGCAATCGAGCGCATCAAGGAAATCCATGCGCGCATTCCGAACACGCACCTGGTCATGCACGGCTCCTCGTCGGTGCCGCAGGAACTGCTGGCGGAGATCCGCGAATTCGGCGGCGACATGAAGGAAACCTACGGCGTGCCGGTCGAGGAAATCCAGGAAGGCATCAAACACGGCGTGCGCAAGATCAATATCGACACCGATATCCGGCTGGCGATGACCGGCGCGATCCGCCGCTATTTCGGCGAAAACCCGGGCAAGTTCGATCCGCGCGATTACCTGAAGCCGGCGCGTGAAGCGGCCAAGGCAGTCTGCAAGGCGCGTTTCATCGCCTTCGGTTGCGAGGGACAGGCCGGCAAGATCAAGCCTTTGTCGCTCGACAAGATCGCCGAGATGTACAAGTCCGGCAAGCTGTCGCAGATCGTCACCTGATGAAAAGCCTGTATCAATCGACCATCACCTCCCTGCCGCTGCTGGGTCGCGGCAAGGTGCGTGACAACTATGCGGTCGGCGACGACAAGATCCTGATCGTCACCTCCGACCGGCTCTCGGCATTCGATGTCGTCATGAACGAAGCGATTCCGGGCAAGGGCCGGGTGCTCAACCAGATGTCGGATTTCTGGTTCGAAAAGCTGGCCGGCATCGTGCCCAATCACCTGACCGGGATTGCGCCGACATCGGTGGTCTCGGCCGCCGAGGCGGACCAGGTCGAGGGCAGGGCGGTGGTTGCCAAGCGGCTGCAGCCGATCATGGTCGAAGCCGTGGTGCGCGGCTACCTGATCGGCTCGGGCTGGAAGGATTACCAGGCAACCGGCGCCATATGCGGCATTGCCCTGCCCGCCGGCCTGCGCCAGGCCGACAAGCTGGCCGCACCGATCTTCACGCCGGCGGCCAAGGCCGAGCTGGGGCATCATGATGAAAACATCGCGTTTGCCGAAATGGAAGAGCGGATTGGTGCGGAACTCGCCGGCCGCATGCGCGACATCAGCATCGCCCTCTACAAGAGCGCTGCCGAATTTGCGGCAACGCGCGGCATCATCATTGCCGACACCAAGTTCGAATTCGGCCTCGATGCGCAGGGCACGCTGCATCTGATGGATGAAGTCCTGACAGCCGACTCCTCGCGCTTCTGGCCGGCCGACTCTTATGCGCCGGGCAGCTCGCCACCGTCCTTCGACAAGCAGTTCGTGCGCGACTACCTGGAAACCCTCACCGGCTGGAACAAGACCGCGCCGGCGCCGGCCCTGCCCGACGAGGTGGTGCAGAAGACCGGTGCAAAATATCGTGAAGCGCTGTTCCGCCTGACCGGCACCACGCTGGAGTCCTGAGATGACGCCCGATACAGCCGCAGCCGCAGCCGATTGCGTGCCGGCCGCGCCGGTCATCGGCGTGGTCATGGGCTCGGCCTCCGACTGGGACGTGATGCAGCATGCGGTCGCCATCCTGAAGCAGTTCGACATCGCGCATGAAGCACGGGTGGTGTCGGCGCACCGCATGCCCGACGCCATGTTCGCCTATGCCGAAGGCGCCCGTGCGCGCGGACTGCGGGCGATCATCGCCGGCGCCGGTGGTGCGGCCCATCTGCCGGGCATGCTGGCTGCAAAGACCATCGTGCCGGTGCTCGGGGTGCCGGTGCCGTCGAAATACCTGCGCGGCGAAGATTCGCTGCTGTCGATCCTGCAGATGCCCAAGGGCATTCCTGTTGCCACCTTTGCCATCGGCGAGGCCGGCGCAGCCAATGCGGCGCTGGCAGCCATTGCGATGCTGGCGACGACCGATGCGGCGCTGGCGCTGCGCCTGGAGCAGTTTCGCGTGGCCCAGACCGAGGCTGCGGTGGCGATGGTGCTGCCGTCGTGAAGCCGGTTCACGCGGGCCGGCTTGCCGATTGTGCTGCATCCGGGCGCAACAGGCGATAATGCGCAATCACTAACGACAAAGAAGCGCAATCGCCATCAGCGAACCCGGCTACGGCCGGTGACCGGCAACTGCGCTCTGCAAGGACGGTTTTCATGTTAAAGAACGGCGCTTTTACTCCCGGCGCATCGCCTGCAACCTGGCTCGGCGTCATGGGCGGCGGGCAGCTCGGCCGCATGTTCGCGCATTCGGCCCAAGCCATGGGTTTCAAGGTCGCGGTGCTGGAGCCGGCGGCCGATTGTCCGGCCAGCCATGCGGCAGACCATTTCCTGTGCGCCGACTATGCCGACGCCGCAGCCCTGGCCGACATGGGCGCGCAGTGCGTCGCCGTCACCACCGAATTCGAGAACGTGCCTGCAGCGAGCATGACGCAACTCGCGGCCAGCGCCTTCGTCGCGCCGTCGGCTGCCTGCGTGGCCATTGCCCAGGACCGGATGGCCGAGAAGCGCTTCTTTACCGATTGCGCGGCGGCCTCCGGCGTGCTGCCGGCGCCGCATCACCTGATCCGCAACCGTGCCGATATCGACGCCATGCCGCCGGCATTGCTGCCGGGGCTGCTCAAGACGGTTCGCATGGGCTACGACGGCAAGGGACAGGTGCGGGTTGCCAACCGCGCCGCGCTGGAAGAAGCCGTCGACGGCATGCAGGGTGTCGAATGCGTGCTGGAAAAGCTGCTGCCGCTGGCCTGTGAAGTCTCGGTGCTGGTCGCGCGCGGCGCCGACGGCCGCGCGCTGGTCTATCCGATTGCGGAAAACGTCCATCGCAACGGCATCCTGCACACCACCACGGTGCCGGCGCTGCATGCCTCGCCTGCTGCGGCAGAACGGGCGCAAGCGGCCGCGCTTGTCATCGCCGACCGGCTCGACTACGTCGGCGTCTTGTGCATCGAATTCTTCATCCTCGACGACGGCAGCCTGGTGGTCAACGAGATGGCGCCGCGGCCGCACAACAGCGGCCACTACACCATCGACGCCTGCATCACCAGCCAGTTCGCCCAGCAGGTGCGGGCCATGGCGCGCCTGCCGCTGGGCGACGTGCGCCAGCATTCGCCGGCGGTGATGCTCAATTTTCTCGGCGACCTGTGGTTCGCATCGGCCGCGCAGCCAGGCCCGGTCGAGCCCGATTGGGAAAGGATACTGGCCGTGCCCGGCGCCTGTCTGCACCTGTACGGCAAGGAAGAGGCGCGCCCCGGCCGCAAGATGGGCCATGTCACCTTCGTCGCGCCGACCATGGCGGCCGTGCTGGAAAGCCTGCAGGCGGCTTGCGCGATTCTCGGCATTGCACCGTGATGGTACTGGCCGGCCCGCACCGTCGCATCGCAGCATGAGTGCGGCCGTGCCGACAAGCGATGCGCAGGCAGCCGACCGGGCAGCCATCGAGGCGGCGGCGCGCCTGCTCGAAGCCGGCGAACTGGTCGCCTTTCCGACCGAGACCGTCTACGGCCTGGGCGCCGATGCGCAGAATCCGCTTGCCGTGCGCGCCATCTACCGCGCCAAGGGGCGCCCGGAGAATCATCCGTTGATCGTGCACCTGGCACCGGGGGCTGACGTTGCCTACTGGAGCAGCGATGTCGGCGCGGCCGCGCAACAGCTGATCGCCGCTTTCTGGCCGGGTCCGCTGACGCTGATCCTGCCGCGCGCGGCCCGCATACCCGACACGGTCGCCGGCGGCCAGCAATCGATCGGCCTGCGCTGCCCGGCCCATCCGGTGGCGCAGGCATTGCTGCGCAGCTTCCAGGGCGGCGCCGGTGGCATTGCCGCGCCCTCGGCGAACCGCTTCGGCCATGTCAGCCCGACCACGGCGGCGCATGTGCGCGAGGAGTTCGCCGGCTCGCCGCTGGTGCGCTGCGTGCTCGACGGCGGCCAGAGCGCCGTCGGCATCGAGTCGACGATCCTCGACCTGACACGCGGCCGTCCGGTGCTGCTGCGACCGGGGTACGTCGACAGCCTGCAGATTGCACAGGTGCTCGGCGTCATGCCGGCGCAGCCGGATGCGGCAGCGCCGCGCGCCTCCGGCACGCTCGAATCCCACTACGCACCGCAAACGCCGGTGGCAATCGTGGCCGGCGGGCAGATCGTCGGGATACTGGAAAAATTGAATGCTGCCGGCTGGCGCGTGGCGCTGATGCATCACATGCCGCAGGCGGCGCTGCGCAGGGCATCCGGTGCTGCGGCGCAGGCCGAAGCCGTGGCGAGCGCTGCACTGCAGGCCGAACCGGCGGCCTACGGACATGACCTGTATGCCGGACTACGCCGGCTCGACCATGCGGATGCGGACCTGATCGTCGTGGAAGCACCGCCGGCGTCGGCCGCCTGGCATGCAGTCAACGATCGCCTGCAGCGGGCCGCACACGGGTCCGCCGAGGTGCTCGGGCGACTGCTGGCAACGGTGCGCGGCTGAGATGCCGTGCCAAAGGCTTTCCCTCGCCGCAGCATCCCGCATGCGGCATCGGCTCAGCCGAAGCGCAGCTTCATGATCAGGATGAACACTGCCAGGACCAGCGTGAGGAAATTTGCAATGATCACCGGCCAGGCATTGAGCATCAGGCCATACAGGAACCACAAGCCGACGCCGATGGTAAACATGCTGTAGGTGGCAAGCGAGACGCCCTCGGCACGGCGTGACTTCCAGGTCAGCCAGGCTTGCGGTATGAAGGCGATCGTGGTGAGGATGGCGGCAATTGTGCCGATCAGGTTCGGCAGGCTGGCAAAATGTGAGGGCATCATGGAGTGGCGCGCAATGCGACGGTTGGTGCCCAAGGGCACGAAGCCGTAATGCTGGCAGCAAACGCTGCCAGCAGGCACCAAATGCAGAAGATTATTGAAAGGCCTGGATACCGGTCTGCGCCCGGCCGAGAATCAATGCGTGAATGTCGTGCGTGCCTTCGTAGGTGTTGACGACTTCCAGGTTGACCATGTGGCGGATGACGCCGAATTCATCGGAAATGCCATTGCCACCCAGCATGTCCCGCGCTACCCGCGCGATGTCGAGCGACTTGCCGCAGGAATTGCGTTTCATCATCGAGGTGATCTCGACGGCTGCGGTGCCCTCGTCCTTCATGCGGCCCAGGCGCAGGCAACCCTGCAGGCCCAGCGTGATCTCGGTCTGCATGTCGGCCAGTTTTTTCTGGATCAGCTGATTGGCTGCCAGCGGCCGGCCGAACTGGTGCCGGTCCAGCACGTACTGGCGGGCGATGTGCCAGCAGGATTCGGCTGCACCGAGTGCGCCCCAGGCGATGCCGTAGCGGGCGGAATTGAGGCAGGTGAACGGGCCTTTGAGGCCGCGCACCTCGGGGAAGGCATTTTCTTCGGGGCAGAAGACGCCGTCCATGACGATTTCGCCGGTGATCGATGCGCGCAGGCCGAACTTGCCGTGGATTGCCGGCGCGGTCAGGCCGGCCATGCCTTTTTCGAGGATGAAGCCGCGAATCGCGCCTTCGTCGTCCTTCGCCCAGACCACGAAGACGTCGGCAATCGGGGAATTCGAGATCCACATCTTGCTGCCGCTGACGCTGTAGCCGCCCGGGACTTTCTTGGCGCGGGTGATCATCGAACTCGGGTCCGAGCCATGGTTCGGCTCGGTCAGGCCGAAGCAGCCGATCCATTCGCCGGTTGCCAGCTTCGGCAGGAACTTCTGGCGCTGCGCTTCGGTGCCGAACTCGTAGATCGGCACCATCACCAGCGAGGACTGCACGCTCATCATCGACCGATAGCCCGAATCGACGCGCTCGACTTCGCGGGCGATCAGGCCGTAGCAGACGTAGCTCAAGCCGGGGCCGCCGTATTGTTCCGGAATCGTCGGGCCCAGCAGGCCGAGCTCGCCCATCTCGCGAAAGATCGACGGATCGGTCTTTTCATGGCGGAACGCCTCCAGCACCCGCGGTTGCAGCTTGTCCTGGCAATAGGCGGCCGCCGCTTCGCGCACCATCCGCTCGTCGTCGGTCAGCTGCGCATTGAGCAGTAGCGGGTCATCCCAGTGAAACTGGGCCTTGAGTTTTTTGCCGGTCTCCGGAGCGTTCATGATGTGTCCTTGGTGAGGGTCTTATATTATATGCGCCAGGAAATACGATTTTCGACGCCCGGCGCGGCCAGCGATACGGCCGGGCGACTGCGCCGGGTGTCTCCCATTATGCCGAAAAACGGCTGTCTCCGAGCGCAGCCGATTTCGAACGTCCGCACCTACCGGTAAAACCGACATGACGCCATTCGATTTGTTACGACAACATGTGCAGGATCGTCCCGATGCGGTCGCCGCGTCGACACCGTATCGGGTGGCCACCTACCGCAAGATGTGGTCGCGCATCGAGCGCTCGACCGCGCGCCTGCAGGGTGAATGGGCGATCCGCCCGGGTGACACGATCGCCTATTTCGGCTGCGGCCACCTTGACGCACTGGTGATGTATTTTGCTGCGGCGCGTTGCGGCGCGCGCGTGCTGCCGCTGGAACATGCCGCGTTGCAGGCGGTTGCGCCGTCGCTGATCGCGGCAGCCGGCGCCACCCTGGTGCTGTTCGATGATGCGCTGGCGCTCGCTCCGGGGCGCTTTGCCGTTGCAGCGCGGCCGTTGTCGAGCCTGATTGCAACCGTGTGCCGCCATCGCGCCAACATGCTCGAGGACAGCGCTGCGCTCAGTCTGCTGGAGTTTGCCCAGGTCGGCCAGAACGCCGACGCCGGGCCGGCGATCGCACCGGCCGCGCCTGACTTGCCGACGCCGCGCGCGCGCAGCCTGGACGCGCTGGCCACGGCGGCGCGGGCCTGTCCGGCCGGCCATCACCGCGTCGGCGCTGCGCTTTTCGATGCGGCGGTCTTCGCGCCGGTCGTGCTGGCAACACTGCTGGCCGGCGATACGCTGGTCTTTACCGGCGCGCTGGCCTGACGCGCCGGCTGGGCCCGCCTGCCTGCGTTGCCTGCGCGCGACACGAATTTCCCGTCTGTAAATGCCGCCCTGCAGTGCGGCGGGGTTTGCGCTAGAGTCGGGAGAACAGAATTGACGACGTCGGAGGCACTGCATGACAACTGAAATTGCAACCCTGGGTGGCGGCTGCTTCTGGTGCACCGAAGCGGTGTTCCAGGAAGTCAAAGGCGTGCAGGCAGTCGAATCCGGCTATACCGGCGGCACGCTTGCCGATCCGACCTACGATCAGATCTGCGAAGGCAACACCGGTCACGCCGAAGTTGTGCAGGTGCGCTTCGATCCGGAGATGATCAGCTATCGGGAACTGCTCGAGATATTTTTCACGATACACGATCCGACGACGCCGAACCGGCAGGGCAACGATGTCGGCACCCAGTACCGTTCAGCGATCTATTTCCATTCGCCGCAGCAGGAAGCGACGGCGCACACCGTCATTGCCGGCATGGCCTCGGTCTGGGATGCACCGCTGGTGACCGAGGTCACGCCAGCGCAGGCCTATTACAAGGCAGAGCCGCACCACCAGAACTATTTCCGGCAAAATCCGCTGCAGGGTTACTGTGCCTTCGTGGTCGCGCCGAAGGTGGCGAAATTTCGCGCCACCTTTGCCAGCAGATCGGCGCGCTGAAGGCAGCCGTCGAGCCGCTCAGGGCTGCAGCCGGGTCCGGGTCCAGCGCCCGTCGGCCTGCAGCATGTAGGCGATGCGGTCGTGCAGGCGCGAGCGGCGGCCCTGCCAGAATTCCAGGTAGTCCGGCAGCAGCCGATAGCCGCCCCAGTTTTCCGGGCGCACCGGTTCGTTGCCGAAGGCTTCTTCGGTTGCCGTAAAGCGTGACTCCAGCGCCTCGCGATCGGCAATCGGCTCGCTCTGGGCGGAAGCGATCGCGCCGAGCCTGCTGCCCAGCGGCCGACTGTTGAAATAGGCATCGCTGTCGGCGCCGGACAGGGCCTCGACCCGCCCTTCGATGCGCACCTGGCGTTCCAGTTCGACCCAGTGAAACAGCAGGGCTGCATGCGGATTTTCCTGCAGCTCGCGGCCCTTGCGGCTGCCGTAGCTCGTGTACCAGGTGAAGCCGGCCTGGTCATAACCCTTGATCAGCACGATGCGCGAGGAGGGCCGGCCGTCGGCGCCGACGGGTGCCAGGCTCATGGCATTCGGTTCCGGCAATTGCGCCATGATCGCTTCATCGAACCAGCGGGAAAACTGTGCAATCGGGTCGGCCAGCACATCGGCTTCGCTCAGGCTGGCATGGCTGTAATCCTTGCGCAGATTTGCAATCGACATCTCAGGCCTCCGCAGCCGGTGCCGCCGTCGCAGCAGTCGCCACCGGCAAGCCGCGCCGCTGCCGCATCGCGTTGCCGAGCAACTGCATGCGCGCCGGGTCGAGCAGGCGTTTTGCCATGGTCGCGATGTGGGTTTCCTCGGTATCCATGTGCGCTGCATACAGCAGCGAAAAATGCTTCACGTCGCCCAGATCGAGCGGCGCCGCCACACCTGCGGCGATCTGCTGCAGCACGCCGCGCAGGCCCTCCCAGGCCAGCGCCATTTCACGGTGCTCGCTCATCAGCACCGGCACCATCAGTTTCAGCAGCGCCGCATCGGCGTCGCGGGCGGCGCCCTGCAGCATCGGTATCAGGTCTTCTTCCTCGTCGGCGTGATGGATCGGCGCGGCCTGCTCGAAGTAATGCAGCACTGCCGCCGCATCCTGGCGCGCCTGCGCGTCCACGCCGGCGCTCGCCAGATGCGCATGCAGGCTTTCGAGGCCATGCAGTTCGCGGCGAATGCGGTCATGACAGTGCTTCAGGGCGGCGATCGGTTCGTTGAAATCCGGCCCGCCCGGTTTTTTGACATCATTCATGTGTGCCTCGAATGCTTGGGTTGAATCCGTCCGGCTGACGTATCGCTGATTGTGACATGGATTGACCCGACGCCGGCACGGGCTGCGCATGCTGCCGCGCCGTGCTGCAATGCGCATCGGCGCTGCGACTGTCCGTTAGAATGCCGGCATGAATCCATCCGCTGCAACCCCCACGCTCGCTGTTTCCGTCCCGGACGCAGCCAGCCTTTCCGCACAAGCCGGCCTGGCGCGCCGCTTCGGCGGCATCGCGCGCCTGTATGGCGCCGCCGCACTGGCACGATTCCAGGCCGCGCATGTCTGCGTGATCGGCGTCGGCGGCTGCGGCTCCTGGGCCGTCGAGGCCCTGGCGCGCAGCGCGATCGGCCACATCACCATGATCGACCTCGACAACCTGGCCGAATCGAACGTGAACCGGCAGATCCACGCATTGACCGACACCCTGGGCATGGCCAAGGTGACCGCCCTGGCCGAGCGCATCGCGCAGATCAATCCTGCCTGCCAGGTCACGCAGGTCGAGCAATTCCTTACCGCCGAGACGCTCTCGACCATGATCGGCGACTGCCACTACGATTTCATCATCGATGCGATCGACGACGTGCGGGCCAAGACGGCGCTGATTGCCTACTGTCGCCAGAATAAGCTGCGGCTGGTGACGATCGGAGGCGCCGGCGGACAGATCGATCCGACCAGAATCGAGGTGCGCGACCTGTGCCGCACCGAACAGGAACCGTTGCTGGCGAAGGTGCGCAAGCGCCTGCGGGCGGAACACGGTTTTCCGCGTGGCACCAAGAACAAGTTTCATGTCGATGCGGTGTTTTCTACCGAGCCGTTGCGCTTTCCCGAAGTCGAGGCGAGCGCCGCGCCGTCGGGCACGACGCCGGCCGACGACGGCGACGCACCGACGGCGGCCGGCGTAAGTGGCCTGAACTGTGCAGGCTTCGGCTCCGCCGTCGTCGTCACCGGCGCATTCGGCCTCGTGGCTGCCGCACATGTGCTGCGCCTGCTGGCAGCCGATGTGGCGGTTGCTGCGGCCCCGCCGCCTTCACCTGCTAGTTGAGCCGGCAAACGCGCCGGCGGCTCTTGCAAGCCTCTGGCACCAGGCCTGTCATGCCTTTCCCACGATTGCAGCAGCGGCGCTAAGTCGCATGACAGCCGGCATGGCCGGCGTCGCGCGGCGCACTGCCGTCGACCGGCAGGAACGCCCACGCGTAGCCTTTCGCCTTGAGCACCAGTTTCAGTACGCCGTGGGTGGCGTTGTCCTGCGCCTGGCTGTTTGCCTTGGTGGCGGTAAAGGGCGTCAGGCGGGCGCCGCCGTTGCCGACCACGAAGGAACGGATGCCGGTGGCCATATCGGCGTTGCCGGCAGCATCCTGCGGCGCGAAGCGCTCGTAGCCGTGGTCGTGTGCCGCCAGCACCAGGTCTGCCCTGGCTGCCATCAGTGCTTCCCAGGCGGGGCGCATGTGCAGGTTGTTGCCGTGGCCGCCGGAGCTGTACAGCGGATGGTGCCAGAAAGCCAGGACACAGCCGGACGGATTGCGACGGCGCAGCGCCGTCAGATCCTCGGTAAGCCAGGCGAGCTGTGCGGCGGCCGCTTCCGCCTTCAGGTTGCTGTTGAGCGACAGCACATGCCAGGCGCCGACATCGGTGCTGTAATAGCCGCGCTGCGCCGGTCCGGCGGCAGCGCCGAAGTAGCTGAAATAACCGGGCGCGCCGGTGGTGTAGTACTCGTGGTTGCCGGGCGCCGGCAGGGTGCGCGACTTGAATTGCCCCCAGGTCGGTGCATAGCAGTCGCTGAACTCGGCCGGCAGGCCGACCGGATAGGTAGTGTCGCCCAGCGCCAGCACGACGGCGGCCGGGTCGGCAGCGATGCCGGCAGCGATCACGGCAGCGGTTCGGGCCGCGCCGCTGTCGGCAGCGGGCGTCTTGCGGCAGTCAGCAATGTCGCCTGCGGCAAATACGACCACGCCGTCGCTGCGGGTCAATGGCAGCTCCGGCAAGGTGCCGCCATTGCCCGACAGCGAAGCGCAGCCGGCAAGCGCTGCCAGCGTCGTCAACAGCGCGGCACGGGCAAAGGTGGCGCCCGGTGCCGCAGTGGTTGCAGCGGAGGGCGGCGCAAGCGGTGCGAGGGAATCGAAGATCGGCAGGAACGGCAGCGGCATCGTAGTGCTCCATGACAAACGGACCGATAGCGTACAACAGGTCTGCACCGTCTGCGCCCGTGTGGTAAAACGGTGCAGGTCCGGCAATCGGTCAATACCGGATCGATGCAGGATCGACGCTCGAAAAACCGGGCACAACCATCACCAGGACCCGAGCCGAGAATGCGATCAACCCGTGCCACCGCCGCCGTCGAGCGCCTCAAGGCGCGCACCGGCAACCCCGATTATTCGCTGGTGCTGAGTGCCTCCGGCCTGTTCCAGCTGGTGCTGGCAAAGGCCGCAGGCCCGGCCGACAAGCTCGGTGATGCATTGCCGCTCGACGACTTCGTGGCGTACGTCAATGGCTACGGTCCGCAGACACCGCGCCGCATGACCAAGAGCGATGTCGCCTTTGAAAAACAACTCGTCAAAAAAACTTCCTGAGGACTGATGCATGCGCGACTTCAACGAACCAGCAACGCCTGCCGCCAGCACGCCTGCGCCGCGCACCGACGGCGCGGCGACACAGCCACCGGCAACCGGCTTCGATCCACAAGCGGTCGCCCGCATGAACGCTGCTATCGATGCCCGCATCGCCGCCGGTGAGATTCCCGGCGCCGTGCTGTTGATGGCGCGTCATGGCGAAGTGGTCGAGCGCGCCTTCGGTCGCCAGCGTCCGGATGCCGCGCAGGCGATGACGATGGACACCATTTTCCGCATCTATTCGATGACCAAGCCGGTGGTATCGGTGGCCGTCATGATGCTGGCCGAGGCAGGGCGCTTCCTGATCAGTGATCCGGTATCGAAATTCCTGCCGGAATTCAAGAACGTACAGGTCGGCGTCGAGCTGCCGGATGCGCATGGCGATCCGGTGCTGCACCTGGAGCCCTGCCGCAATGAAATGACGATCCAGGACCTGCTGCGCCATACCGCTGGCCTGACCTACGGCATCTTCGGCGCCGCCACGCTGGTCAAGGAAGCCTACCGCAGCTGCGGCGTGGAGAGCAGCCGCGTGAGCAATGCCGAAATGGTGGCAAAGCTCGCCGCGCTGCCGCTGGCGCTGCAGCCGGGCACCTGCTGGGAATACAGCCGCGCAACGGATGTGCTCGGCGCGCTGCTCGAACGGGTTTCCGGCAAGACGCTCGACGTGTATCTGAACGAGCAGATCCTGGCGCCGCTGGGCATGATCGACACGGGTTTCTGGACCGCGCCGGCCGAACAGCACCGGCTGGCCGAAGCCTTCGACATCGACCCGGTAACCGGCAACAAGGTGCGCCTGCTCGATGTCACCAGGCCGCCCGTATTTCTCTCGGGCGGCGGCGGCATGGTGTCGACGGCGCGCGACTACCTGCGCTTTGCCCGCATGCTGAAAAACGGCGGCGCACTCGATGGCGTGCGCCTGCTTTCGCGCAAGACGATCGAATTCATGACGGCCGACCACCTCGGCGCCTTGCCGGGCGCGATGGCCGGGCCGATGTACCTGCCGGGGCCGGCCTATGGATTCGGCCTGGGCTTCGGCGTGCGCCTGGCAACCGGTTGTGCGCATACGCCCGGCTCGGTCGGCGACTACAACTGGAGCGGCCTGGCCGGCACCTACTTCTGGATCGATCCGCAGGAAGACCTGATTGCGATCTGGCTGATGCAGGCGCCGGAGCAGCGCGACACCTACCGGCAGCTGATCCGCACGCTGGTGGCGGGCTGCCTGTCCTAAGCTGTGTTTGACAGGCTACCGCGCGCTCCGGATTTGCGCCTGCGGTGCTCTGCGTACCGACGTAAGCGTGCGCTCCTCGGCACAAATCCGAACCGCTCGCTACGCCTGTCGAACACACCCTAGCCTGTAGTTTTTGCAAGCGCCAGTCGGCGCGCGCGCAGGCGGCTGAAATTCAACGCCACTGCCACGACACCTACGGCGCCTATGGCAATGATGCCGGCGGTGCCCAGGCGCGGCAGCAAGAGGCCATTGATGCCCACGCCGACCGACTGACCCAGAAAAAAACAGGAGGCGAAGGCGCTCACGGCCGCACCGCGTCGTTCCGGCGCCATTTGTGTTGCATTGATCTGCAGCGTGTTGTGCAGCATGTAGAAACCCAGGCCAGCGGCAAAGCAGGCCGGAATCGCCCACCACCAGGCCGGTGCGAAGGCAATGCAGAAAAATGCCATGGCAACGAAGCCGCCACCCCAGCGTGTCAGGCCGACTTCACCCAGGCTGCGCACCAGCGCTTGCACGGCCAGCGCAAAGAGCAGGCCGCCGAAACCGAACAGCATGACGACGCTGCCGGCGGTCGCCAGCGGCACGTCGTAACGCAAGTGCAGATGCGAGACGATGAAGGCAAAGGCGCCGTACAGGAACAGGCCTTCAAGGAAGACGGTTGCCAGCACCACCCGCGCCCACGGCACCGCCAGCACCTGCGAGAATTCCGAGAGCATGCGCGCCCATGCCGACCCGGCAATGCGCCGCACCAGTCGCGCATGCGGCGGCAGCCTGCGATCGACCGACAGCACGATCAGGCTGATGACGACGAACATCGCCGCCACGCCGAAGAACGGCACGCGCCAGCTCAGATGCTCGGCAGCGAAGCCGCCGACCATGACGCCTGCCGACAGCCCCATGATCTGGCCGATCAGGAAACGCGCCAGCACCGGCTGGCGCTGGTCGTATTCGATGACGTCGCCGATCCAGGCCATCGACAGCGGAATGATGGCCGCGGCGGTCGCACCGGCGGCGGTGCGGGCAATCAGCAGGCCGACGAAGCTTGGCGCCAGCGCGCAGGACAGTGCGCTCAGGCTGCAGGCGACGCAGGCCCAGCCGATGACCAGATACTTGCCGAAGCGGTCGCCCATCGGCCCGAAAAACAATTGCGACAGGCCGTAGGCGACGGCGAACACGGTGATGACGGACGCGGCAGTGCCGATGGGCACGTTGAATTCCTGCGCCAGGCGGGGCAACAGGGCGTCAGTAACCCGCAGCGAGATGCCGCTGGCAAATGCCGCAAAGGACAGCGCGACGACGGCGCTGCGGGGGATCACGGCGGTGGCCGCGCTGGTGGTTTCAGATGCGTTCAATTGAAGGATTCCGGAAGATCGGTGGCGACTGCGAAGGGCGCATGGCGCATGGGGCGCCATGTCGGCTGGCACGGCTGCAGCAGGCAGGGCGGCTTATTGGCGCAGGCGCGGCAGCAGGATCGACATGGTGGTGCCTAGCCCATGCCCGGGCGAGGTGGCGCGCACCGTGCCGCCGTGCAGGTCGACGAGTTGCTTGACGATTGCCAGGCCAAGTCCGAGGCCGCTGTGCGAGCGGCTCGTCGATGCGTCCGCCTGGCGGAAGCGCTCGAAGACATGACCGATGAAGTCCGGTGCAATGCCGATGCCGGTATCGGTGACATCGATGGCGATGCCGTCGTCGACCGCAGCCAGAACCACCTGCACGGTGCCTCCGCGTGGCGTGAACTTGACGGCATTCGACAGCAGGTTCCAGACGATCTGCTGCAACCGGCTGGGATCGGCGGAAACCGGTCCGGCGTCTGCCGAAAGCGACTTCTCGATGCGCACGCCCTTGGTGGTTGCAGTCGGCAACAGGGTTTCGATCGCGGCTTCGATGGATGCGATCGGATGGACCGGCTGTGCATCGAGCCGGACCTTGCCGGAGATGATGCGGCTCATGTCGAGCAGATCGTCGATCAACTGGGTTTGCAGGCGCGCATTGCGTTCGATGGCTTCCAGGCCACGCTTGACGTCGTCGCTGCCGTCGCCGGTCTTCAGGCGCAGGATCTGGGCCCATCCCAGCACGGCGTTGAGAGGCGTACGCAGTTCGTGCGACAGGGTCGCCAGAAATTCATCCTTCATGCGGTCGGCGCGTTCGGCGTTTTCGCGGGCCACGCGCTCGCTGGCCAGGAGCGACTCGCGCTCGCCGAGTGCATGGCCAAGCTGATGGGTCAGGCCGATGCGTTCGGTATCGTCGAAGGTGATGCCCACCAGCGAGGTCGCTTCGCCTTTTGTGTTGTAGATTGCCTTGCCGTTGGAACGCAGCCAGCGGATCGCGCCATCGGCGCGTGCGATCCGGAAATCCATTGAAAATGGCAAGTGGTCGCGAACCGCCGCATCGATGCGCAGGCGCATTTCAGGCAAGTCGGCAGCAAGGATGGCGGCAAAGGATTCCGGACCGCTCAGGTCGAGCCTTGTCACGTCGCGGTCGAACAGGGCCGCCATGCTGGGATTCCAGCGCACCCGGTCGGCGGCAAAATGCCACTCCCAGGTGCCGACGCCGGCAAACTCGAAAGCATCGAGCAGGGCTTGAATTCGTTGATCAAGTTCATGAGACGACATGTAGTTTCCAAGGGCGACTGGCAGGTGCTGCTAGGGTAACGCCAATCGGGTGCCGACGTCGACGGTGGCGATGCGATACGGCGCACGCAAGTGTATGCTCGCTGCTCCACATTCAGGGCGAGGCGCACCATGCACGATATCGACAGGCTTGCGCAGCGACTGCTGGGCAAGCCCTATGAAACACTCGACGCCGCGACGAAAAAAGTAGCGCGCCACGTTGCCGACGGTACCCGGATCGCCCGCAACGTCAGCCACGACGCCGAGGCGCAGGCAACCCGCGGCCAGCGCGCCGCCGATGCAGTGGCGCGATTCGGTGGCTCATGGACCTTCATCGGCCTGTTCGCTGCGGTGATGATCGGCTGGGTCATCCTGAACTCGCTGATCCTGGTGCGTTACGGCAGCAGCTTCGACCCCTATCCCTACATCCTGCTCAACTTGTTTCTATCCATGCTCGCCTCGATCCAGGCGCCGATCATCCTGATGTCGCAGAACCGGCATGCAGAAAAAGACCGGCTCGATGCCGAGCACGATTACGAAGTCAATCTCAAGGCGGAACTGGAAATCATGCTGCTGCATGAAAAAGTCGATCACCTGCGCGAGGTGCAGTGGGGCGAATTGCTGGCCATGCAGAAGGAACAGCTGGCGGTGCTGGCGCAGCTGATTGCCGTGCGGCCGGTGTCGCCGTCGAATGTTGAGCAACAAGGGGGCCTGTCGTCAGCAGTGCTAGTTTGGTCACTGCTGCCGCAAGAAGCGCGGGTATCCACGCGCGCGGCTTCTTGTCACGACCAAGCGGAGCAAAAGCCTCTCATCCTTGCGCCCAGAAGTAGGCGCCAATCCCCACAATCGTGACAATGGAGCAGGCCGCGCCGGCTAATGTAACTGGATTGATGCAATTCGTCGTCGCGTCTGCCTGGGCTGGACCTGGGGCGGCAAATGTGGGCAGTTGACCGGGATTGGGGTTTGCAGCGGGTGCGTATTGCAACGCTGGTTGTGCTTGATGCAGCGGCACCGGCCGGCGTTGCGGCGAACGGGCAGATCCTTCGAGCGCCTGGTTGTAACCCGCGGGCCGGGGTGGAAACTGCGCCATCGGCATTTCCACAACTGGCTGTTGCGCATGCATCTGCTGCATGTTCATGGCTTGTTGCGCCGCAGCCAGCGCCTCCATTCGCCCGAGGGCATGGCTGAAACCGTCATGGTCATGCGAATGGCAATAATGAGGCGAGCAGCCACCGGATGAAGAACTGCCGGATGAATAGGTCATTTTGAACTTCGGTAAGAGATGGGTATAGGGTGATGCATAAGCCGCGTCACGTTGCTGCGTAGATGACGCTTGTCTAAAAATTGGGTCAGCGTCGCCAGCATATGTAAAAATTGCGTCGTCGGATTGGTATATGGCAAACATTCATGCATGCGTGGCGACTGGCCCATCGCAAAACCGACTGATGGGTTTGATGCGCCAGGTGTTTGGTCCCGCAGTGTGCTGGTGTACTTTATAGCCAATTACAAAAGGATTTGTTATGGGACAAATACTGCATGGCTGCGCCCGCACGACAGCGGAAAGCAGGCTTGCCGAAACCCTGCCTGCGCCCCGCATCCCACGGGTTTGATGCAACGGCAGCCACCAATAAAAATGCCACCTTGCGGTGGCGTTTTTATTGGTGGAGGCGGCGGGACACTAGCCCACGCACTTCGTAACCCGTTGATTTGCAAGAAAAACCTAACCTTTGCAAAACGAGTTCACTACCCTAATCGGTCGAAAACGATACCTCAGAAGATACCTTGCATAATCCAAATTATCGCATGTCGTCGCTATCGCAGGAACTATAAACGTAAGTATCCGGGAATCCCCGTCTTCCGTTGATCATCTCGTTATGCGACCGTTGCGGTTGGACGATCACACGAAGGTGAAGCGATGGGCGATGAGATCAATGATTGCGCTACGACGCGGTATTACCGGCATGGCGAGCCATTCTGGCGCGAGCTGATTGCGCGGCAGGAGCAGTCCGGCATGTGCGTGCGCAAATTTTGCGTGGCAAACGGCGTCGCTCCCAGCACCTTCCATAAACGGCGCGCGATGCTGCGCGAGGGCAATGCAGGCGGCGCGCTCGCGTCGCTGTCCACGCCTGAGGCGATGTTCATCGCGGTCACTGAAGTGCGTGATGACATGTCCCGTGCCTCGCGATCTCGGCGCCCGCCACCGCAGGCGCCAGCGCCGCGCACGTCGCCCGCCGACGGCGTCGTTGTCACCAGCGGCGGCATGCGCATTGAAATGACAGGCGCACATGCGGACCGGATCGTGCGGTACCTGCTTGGCCGGATGAGCGGTGTCGGATGCTGATCGGTGGCCATTGCCGCGCCTATGTATGTCGCGATCCCGTAGACGTGCGCAACGGTATTGATGGGCTGTCGTACCTGGTCGAGCCGGTGCTTGCCCAACATCCGATGTCCGGTCACCTATTCGTGTTTGTCGCGCGTGATCGCCACAAGGTCAAGATTCTGTTTTGGGACCGCAACGGCTTTGCGCTCTGGTACAAGCGGCTCGAACGCGGCCGCTTTCCATCGCCCGGCGCGCTTGCGCAACGCGGTCTGACACTGGCCGAACTGCATGCATGGCTCGATGGCATCGAAATCCCGTCAGTACAGCCGCATGCCGCGCTGACCGGCGCGCAGATCGTATAAAAAAAGCCATCTTTTTTATACGATCCTGTAAACGCCTGGGACCACCATGCGTTACAGGTACATGCTCGCGCCCCTGCACATTGCCGACCTGCCTGATGACCTCGCCGCGGTCCGGTCGATCGCGCTGGAGCAACATCAGATCGCCCGTCAGTTGTGGGAACAACTCGAGATCGTCAAACATCAATTAGCCCAGTTCGTACGGGCGCGCTTCGGCGCCAGCTCCGAGCAGCTGGGTGGACAGGCCGACCTATTTGTCGATACTGTCGTGCTACCCGTACCACCAGCTGCACCTGCCACGCCAGTGGCCGGCCACGTCCGACGAGGTCGGCCGGCACTACCCAAAGACCTGCCACGTGAGCGCATCGAATACGATCTGACCGATGCTGAGAAAGCCGAGTTCGATCGGCTCGAGCGTATCGGTGTCGAAGTCTCGGAAACGCTCGATTACACCCCTGCCAGACTGACCGTCATCGAACATGCGCGCATCAAATATGCGTGCCGCAAGGATGGTGAGTCGACAATACGCACTGCCTTTGCACAACCGTCACCCTTGCCGAAATCGAACGCCAGCGCAGGGCTGTTGGCACAAATCGGCGTGGCCACCTTCGTCGATCACATGCCGCTGCATCGGCAGGCGATTGCTTTCGCGCGCAAGGGGATCGTACTGGCCGAATCAACATTGTGTGACTGGAAGCTGAGGACAGCTGAGCTAGTCGCGGTGCTGCTGCCGGCACTCAAGTGCCACATTCTGGCAGCGCCCCGCGTGCACTCGGACGACACCACGCTGCCGGTGCGCGAAGCCGGCCGCAGCAGCACCAGGACGGCGCGATTATGGGGCTACCTCGGCGCTGGACAGCGGCAGGAGAATGGGCTGTGGGTCGATCATCCACCGGCGGTCATGTTTGAATTTGCTCTCTCCCGTGAAGCGATCCATCCGCTGAGCTTCTTTGCCGGTTACACCGGCTACCTGCATGCCGATGCCTACAGCGGGTACCAAGCGCTATACCGCAGTGGCCGGGTCATCGAAGTCGGCTGCTGGGCGCATTGCCGACGCCGCTTCTTTGAGATTGCGAAGGCGCAGAAGACGCCGGGCTTAGCTGCCCAGGCACTGACGTGGATCGCCAGTTTGTATGCGATTGAAGCCAGCATCAAGCACCTGGACCCGCTACGCAAGCATGCCGCACGCCAAGAGCATAGCGTGCCGCTGCTGACTGACTTGCGGCGCTGGCTCGAAGGTCATTTCCCGCAGCTGTTGCCGCAGTCGCCACTGGCCCAGGCGTTTGGCTATGCCTTGCGCAACTGGGACGCGCTGGCGCGCTTCACCGAAGATGGCGTTCTGTTACCGGACAACAATGCCATGGAGCGCGCCATCAGGCCCATTGCCGTGGGCCGCTCGAACTATCTGTTTGCCGGGTCAGCGCGTGGCGGCAATGCCGCCGCCACCATGTACTCACTGCTGGGCACGGCCAGACTGAACGGCATCAATCCGTGGCTGTGGCTGAAAGACACGCTGGACCGGCTGCCGAGCCATCGTTCCAGTCGGCTCGCCGAATTGTTACCGCTGGCAAGGCCTACGGATTCATAAAACAGTCAGCGCTCCAGTAAAATGCAGCCATGGATTCCCGCCTTCTCGACATGCTGCGTCATGCCCCCAGCATTGATCTCTACGAGCTCAATCTGATCGTCAATCAGCTGCTGGCCGATCCTGCCCGGATCCTCGAAGTACGGCGCCATCTGCATCAGGGCGCGAGCGTTAGCTTCTTCGATCACCGCATCAATACACTCGCGCCAGGGCGCGTGATCGAGTTGCGTCAAAAAGACCTTCGCATCCAGGATGAGCGCACACGCACGCAGTGGATCCTGCCCTATGCAGCCGTGCTGATCGACCCGGCCCAGAAAGTTGCGTCGCCGACCCCACATGTACCACCGGTGCAGGCGCCGATACCGCCCACCGCATTCAACATCGGCGACACCGTGACCTTCACCGACAAATACCTGCGTGAGCACGTGGGCACGGTCATCCGGATCAATACCAAAACCTTATCGGTGCAGTGTGACGACAGCACATGGCGTGTCACCCCGCGCATTCTGCGCAAATTGATCGACGTTTAAGCAGGCGCCATAACGACAGCCATCGGTCTAGGGAAGCACTGATTAATTAACGACTTACTGTTTCCGCCAACGCTCCGGTCTGAGACAATATCGACGTGTTCATTCGCTTACTGTTCATCATGCAAAAGAGCTTCTCTGACCTCGAATATGCCGCCAAGAAGAAGCT
>JANXSS010000080.1 GCA_025356535.1 Herminiimonas sp. | reverse complement strand
CGGAGCGCTGGCGTATTCTACGCCCGCGCCGTGGTCAACGGCGCGACATCAGCCGTGGAAATCCGCGGCGTAGATATCGTTGTCCTTGGTTTCTTTCACGAACAGCATGCCGATGACGAAGGTGATCAGGGCAATGATGATCGGATACCAGAGACCGTAATAGATGTCGCCCTTGTAGGCCACCAGTGCAAAGGCGGTCGTTGGCAACAGGCCGCCGAACCAGCCGTTACCGATGTGATACGGCAGCGACATCGAGGTATAGCGAATCCGGGTCGGGAACATTTCGACCAGCATCGCCGCGATCGGGCCGTAGACCATGGTCACGTAGAGCACCAGGATAAACAGCAGCAACAGCACCATCGGTTTGTTGATCTGTTCAGGATCGGCCTTGGTCGGATAGCCGGCCGTCTTGATGGCGTCGCCCAGGTCCTTCTTGAACGCCTTGTCCTTGGCGGCCAGATCATCCTTCGACAGACCGTTCGCGTCGTAGCCCGTGATGACCTTGTCGCCGATCTTGATCGACGCGATCGAGTCGGTAGGGCCAGGCAGGCTGGTGTAAGCCACCGAAGCATTCGACAGCACGGTACGGGCGATGTCGCATGATGACGTGAACTTCTTGGTACCGGTCGGATTGAACAGGAACTGGCACTTGGCCGGATCTGCCGTCACCACGACCGGCGCCGTCACCAGCGCTTTTTCCAGCGCCGGATTGGCGAAGTGGGTCAGGCCGGCGAAGATCGGGAAGTAGGTGAGTGCCGCGATCAGGCAGCCGAACATGATGATGCCCTTGCGGCCGATCTTGTCCGACAGGCTGCCGAAGACCAGGAAGAACGGCGTGCCGATCAACAGCGCGATGGCGATCAGGATGTTGGCCGTCGGGCCGTCGACCTTCAGTGTCTGCGTCAGGAAGAACAGCGCATAGAACTGGCCGGTGTACCAGACCACTGCCTGGCCGGCGGTCAGGCCGATCAGCGCCAGGATGACGATCTTCAGGTTGCGCCACTGGCCGAAGGCTTCCGACAGCGGTGCCTTCGAAGTGGTGCCTTCGGCCTTCATCTTGGCAAAGGCAGGCGATTCGTTCATCGACAGGCGGATCCAGACCGAGACGGCAAGCAGGAAGATCGAGACCAGGAAAGGAATCCTCCAGCCCCAGTCGGCAAAGGCGGCTTCGCCCACGGCGGTGCGCACGCCCAGAATCACCAGCAGCGACAGGAACAGTCCCAGCGTTGCCGTGGTCTGAATCCAGGAAGTAAACGAGCCGCGCTTGCCTTCCGGCGCATGTTCGGCAACGTAGGTCGCGGCGCCACCGTACTCACCGCCCAGTGCCAGGCCCTGCAGGATGCGCAGGGCGATCAGGATGATTGGTGCGGCAATGCCGATCGTCGCATAGTTCGGCAGGAGGCCGACGATGAAGGTCGAGGCGCCCATGAGCAGGATGGTCACCAGGAACGTATATTTGCGGCCGATCATGTCGCCCAGGCGACCGAAGACCAGCGCGCCGAAAGGACGCACGATGAAACCGGCGGCAAAGGCCAGCAGGGCGAAGATGAATCCGGTGTTGGGATCGGTGCCGGCAAAGAACTGCTTGGCAATGATCGCTGCGAGCGAGCCGTACAGGTAAAAATCGTACCATTCGAAAACGGTGCCAAGCGATGATGCAAAGATGACCTTGCGTTCTTCCGGCGTGATGCCGCGCGATGTCACCGGTACTGCGGCGGATGTAGAGGCCATGCTGTCTCCTGATTGGTTGGCTCTGGATGCGTATGGCTCCAGATGCATTTTTCCATGCAGCCACGACCATGAGGACGCAGTGCATGCCGCGGTATTCCGCATGCCGGCATCGTTTGCTGCGGCTTGCCGGAAAACGGTGCGCGGCAGGCAGACACAATGTAGACGTGCAGAAACGCACGGCCCGAGTGTGCAACCTGAACCTTACGCGGGGCTTGCTTCAAACTTACAGAAAACTTACAGGGAGGGCTCGCACAGGCGGTGCAGGATGCGGCTGGCGCGACCGTAATTTTTGCGAACGGTCGTACTAATCATATGCTATTCTCGCCAATGCTCAGAAAGCTTCACCCCACCGACACCACAACACACAAGACCATCAGGAGACTTTCATGACCGACGCCGTCATCGTATCCACCGCCCGCACCGCGCTTGCAAAATCCTGGAAGGGCGCCTTCAACATGACCCATGGCGCGACCCTGGGCGGTCATGCAACCCGGGCCGCCATCGAGCGTGCAGGGATCGATCCGGCCGAAGTCGAGGACCTGATCATCGGTTGCGCCACGCCCGAAGGCGCAACCGGCAGCAACATCGCCCGCCAGATCGCCTTGCGTGCCGGTTGCCCGGTGACGACTGCCGGCATGACCATCAACCGCTTCTGCTCGTCGGGTCTGCAGACCATTGCGACAGCCGCGCAGCGCATCATCGCCGGCGAAGGCGACATCTACGCCGCCGGCGGCGTCGAATCGATCTCCTGCGTGCAGCAGGAAGCCAATCACCACATGATCATGGATGTCTGGCTCAAGCAGAACAAGCCGGAAATCTACTGGCCGATGCTGCAGACCGCCGAGACGGTCGCCAAGCGCTACAACATCAGCCGCGAGCGTCAGGATGCGTATGGCGTCCAGAGCCAGCAGCGCGCATTTGCTGCCATGAACGCCGGCAAGTTCAACGATGAAATCGTGCCGATGACTACCATCATGGGCGTCGCCGACAAGGCCACCGGCATGCTGATCTCGAAGGAAGTCACCATCTCGGCCGACGAAGGCATCCGCGGCGACACCACCATCGAAGCCGTCTCGAAGATCCGTTCGGCAGTGCCGGGTGGTGTGATCTCGGCCGGTAACGCCAGCCAGTTTTCGGATGGCGCATCGGTGGCCATTGTCATGAGCAGCAAGGTCGCCGAAGCGAAGGGTCTGAAGCCGCTGGGTATTTTCCGTGGCTTTGCGATTGCGGGTTGCGAGCCGGATGAAATGGGCATCGGCCCGGTGTTCGCGATTCCGAAGCTGCTGAAAAAAGCAGGTCTGAAAGTCGAGGACATCGACCTGTGGGAATTGAACGAAGCGTTTGCCGTGCAGGTGCTGTATTGCGCCGACACGCTCGGCATTCCGCTTGACCGCTTGAATGTCAACGGCGGCGCGATCGCCGTAGGCCATCCTTACGGTGTGTCGGGCGCCCGCCTGACCGGCCACGCCCTGATCGAAGGCAAGCGCCGTGGCGCCAAGTTCGTCGTCGTCACGATGTGCATCGGCGGTGGCCAGGGCGCGGCAGGCCTGTTCGAAGTCTGCTGATTATGATCTGATGCCGGGCGCCCGAGGCTGCTGACAGCACGGGCGGTCGCGCATCCCCGATCAACTCGCTTTCGTCACACCTTGGTCGTGCCATCATGGCGCGACCCCCGGTATCTCCTGTATCGACTCCATCAGGGCAGCCCACATGCAATCGAAGATTCTTTCCCGCCGCGACCTCGACTTCCTGCTCTACGAATGGCTGGATGTCACGTCGCTGACGACCCGCGCGCGTTACGCCGATCATTCCCGTG
>JANXSS010000068.1 GCA_025356535.1 Herminiimonas sp. | reverse complement strand
ATAGAACTGGTCCGGCACCTGCAGCAGGATGCCGGCGCCGTCGCCCATCAGCTTGTCGGCGCCGACCGCACCCCGGTGATCGAGGTTCTTCAGGATCAAGAGACCCTGCTCGACGATGGAATGGCTCTTGTTGCCCTTGATGTGGGCGATGAAGCCGACCCCGCAGGCATCATGTTCGTTGGCAGGATCGTATAAACCTTGGGCGTGCATGATGCTCTCCGATTGCAGATGTCTGGCCGCCAACTATAGTGCAGTGCACACAGGAGATCAATTGAAAAGAACGACAAAACGCGGAAAATAATCGGGGTCAGAGTGCGATTAATTAGCTGTTAATGCGGCAAGAATTTAATCGGGGACAGAGTCAAAGAGGACCGTGCTGCGGGCGTTGCAAGCGAAATTTCAGCTTTTTCCCACCAGCCGCAGCGTCGTCACCCGGGGCCTGCCGGCCTTGCGGGGCCGCACGCGCTGCTGGGTATCTTTTTGCAGTGCGGTCTTGAAACTGTCCGAGCCGATTGCCCAGCCCTTCAGGGTCGAATCGGTCAGATCGGTGACGTCGCGCGCCGACAGGGTTTCGTCGATCAGACACTGGTAAGCGGCTTCCCGTGCGAAGGGCGTGTTGCCAAGCGACCAGTACAGCGAATGCTCGGTGATCAGCGGATCATGGGCTGCGCCGACGTGATGCCGGTAGCTCGACCAGGGATATTCGCCGGCCGCGCCGACGACGCCTGCGCGCACCGGATTGAGTTCGATGTAGCGCGAGCAGATCAGGAAATAGCGCTCCGAATCGATGACGGCGGCCTTGTAGCGTCCCTGCCAGAGGGTGCCGCTGCGGTCATACTTTCGATTGAAATACGGCACGTAGTAGCGGCCGATCCACTGCATCGTGCGCGCCAGTCCGGTCAGGTCCGACGGCGTCGCCAGCAGATGCACGTGGTTGCTCATCAGGACATAGGCATGCAGCGCCACCTTGAACTGGCGTGCCGCATCCTTCAGATAGCGCAAAAACATCTGATGGTCTTCGGCATCGAGGAACACGGCGCTGCGGCCGGCGCCGCGCTGGATGACATGATGCGGCTGCAGGGGAATGATCAGGCGGGGCTGGCGGGCCATGGAATACGAAGATCAGGGGATCGAACGTTCATTTTAGGCGGTAATTCGACTCTGACCCCGATATTGTGCGTGAATCCGATGCAGCATTGACGCGCGTCGAGACACGCTTTACAGCATTGCCCTGCCCCAGCCCGGATCGACCTGGCGGCGCTGCTCGATGGCGCGCACGATCAGCTGGCGCAATTGGTCCAGCGGCATGATTTCCGGATGATTGATCCTGGCGTCGGCAAGCGCCACATCCCAGTCGCCATAGATCAGGCCGATCGGATGGCGATGCACCATCAGCGGCAGGATCATGAAGCTGTGTGCGGTCGGCAATGCTTCCTTGAACCAGCGCGGCAGCTTGCCGGCGAACTTCGGGTCTTGCGCATTCTCGATGAAGATCATCTTGTCGTTTGCCAGCGCTGCATGGAAGACGTCCGGCTGATAGGCATCCTCGAACGACAGCCGGGAAGCGATTTCCTGCGTGCCGTCGCCCAGCAGCAAGCGCGCCACGTAGCGGCTTTCGTCCGGATTGCGCAGAAATGCCATCGTGCGGCTGAAACCGAGTCCCTTGAATACCGTTTCCAGTGCCATGGTCAGCAACTGCGCGGTACTGGCCGACGCCGCCGCACTGCGCATGTCGGCAACGCCACGTGCCAGGCGCTGGGCAGCATCGACCGGCTTGCCGGGACTGGCAGGCACGCCGGCAGACGACGCCGCCACCGCGGGCGCGACCTCGGTGGCAACCTCTGCCGGCCTGGGATGCGCAGCAGCAGCCTCTGCTGCGGCATTCGCGCGGGCCACACCGACGGCATCGATGAGCTGATGCGGCGCCAGGCCCAGCATCGAAGCGTAATCGGTGCTCAGGCCGGCAATCACGGCTTCCACATCGTCCGTATCGGCACCGGTGGCACAGGCCACCGCAGCACAGCGGTTCGACAAGGTCGACACGGCGGCCAGCCAGTCGCCATGGTCGAGGGGTTCCACGCTGGCGCCCGGGAGCACGTCGCGCAGGGTCTGCACCAGCGGCGCCGGCAGGCCCCAGCGCTGGGCCACCAGGCGTCCAACGGCGTCGAGCTGCAGTCCGAGCACGGCCTGCACCGCATCGGACTCGGCCGTGCCGGCGGCGACCTGTGCATGGACCGCCTGCCACATCTCCTGCAGATAGAACGCCACCATCATCCGGCCCAGCGAATGCAGCATCGAGCACACCACCGCTTCCTCGCTGTCGTACATGGTGGCCGCCGATGCGACCTGCCGCGCAATATGGCCGGCCAGCAAGGCCCGTTCCATCTCGCCGCGCGCTTCCTGCGCATTCGCCGAGGCGCCGGAGAGGCCTTCGATGAGCTTCAGGCCCAGCGCCAGGTGACCGATCGAGTCCGTGCCCAGCACGATGATGGCCTTCGAGACCGTGTTGATGTCCTGGCCGAAGACCGAATACATCGCACTGTTTGCCAGGCGCAGCACGCGCTGCGTCAGCGCCGGGTCCGACAGGACGGTCTTCGTCATGTTGAATTCGCGGTCGTCTTCCCCGCGCATGGCGCCGACGATTGCGCTGACGACCCTGGAAAAGCCCGGCAGGTCGCCGCGCTGGCGCACCCGGCTCCAGAGCAGATCCAGGGTTTTTTCAGGCGTGGGGGCGACGCCGGAAGTCATCAGGTTCATCGGCGAATTTTTCCAGGGGACGGCATGGCATTCATGCGGCCGACGCGCCGGTTGCAAGACGCGCCTTGCCCAGCGCCTCGAGCGCGGCTTCGGGCAGCAGCGGATAGCCGGTCAGAAAACCCTGTATCAGGCGGCAGCCCTGGTTTGCCAGGAAAGCCAGCTGCGCCTCGTTTTCCACGCCTTCGGCAACCGTCGACAGCTTCAGGTGGTTCGCCAGGCTGAGGACGACATTGCAGATCGCCGCATCCTTGACCGATGCGGGCAGATCCTTGATGAAGGCACGGTCGATCTTCAGCACCGCAATCGGAAACCGTTTCAGGTAGGCCAGCGAGGAGTAACCGGTGCCGAAATCGTCGATGGCAATGCGGACCTTGCGCGCCGTGATCGCATGCAGCAGGGCTTCGGCATGCTCCGGGTCCGACATCAGGATGCCTTCGGTGATTTCGAGCAGCAGCTGCTCGCCGCGCAGGCCGGACAACGCAATCGCATCGTCCATCAGCTCCAGGAAGCGCTCGTTGCGAAACTGCCGCGGACTGACGTTGACCGATACATACAGCTCGCGCCCGGCGGCCTGCTCGAACTGCCGGATCTGCACGCATGCCGCCTTGAGCACCCAGGCGCCGAGCAGGTTGATGAGGCCGTTGCTTTCGGCCATGGGGATGAACTGCATCGGCGAGACCAGCCCCAGCACCGGATGGCGCCAGCGCATGAGCGCCTCGAAACCCATGATCTGGCGGCTGCGGGCGTCGACGATCGGCTGGTAATGCAACAGGAATTCGCCGTTGCGTACCGCCTCGAACATTGCCGCTTCCATCGAGACGTCATGTTCGGGCTGGGGAAATCTCTGGTCGCTGTAGACAACGCAGCGCGACTTGCCGGTGTCCTTGGCACGATGCATCGCCGTGTCGGCATGCGCGAGCAGCCGCACGGCATTGTCGCCATGGGCCGGATAACTGGCAGCGCCGACCGAGGCGCCGACGTACAGCGTATGCGGATCGATGTCGAAAGGCAGCTGGATTGCCGAAATCATGCGCCGCGCAACCACATGGATTTCATCCTCGGTGACGGCGCCGGCAAGGATGGCGACGAACTCATCGCCGCCGACGCGCGCCAGCGTATCGACGTCGCGCAGGCCTTCGCGCAGGCGCACGCTGGCGACCTGCAGCAGCTTGTCGCCGATCGCATGACCGAGCGCATCATTGATTTTCTTGAAACCGTCGAGGTCGAGCACCAGCACCGAAAAACCGGCGCCGGTGCGCCGCGCCAGCGCCAGCGCCATGGCCAGGCGATCGGCAAGCAATGAGCGGTTCGGCAAGCCGGTCAGGGCATCATGCGTCGTCAGATGCTGCAGCCGCTGCTCGGTCGCCTGCTCGATGCTGACGTCGCGTACCACCGCCAGCAGCTCGATTTCCTGCCCGGCGTTGATGTAGGAGGCAAACTGGATTTCCACCCCCAGGATTGCGCTCCGTGTGTAGAGTCGCACCCGTACCCGGCCTGGCGCGCGCGTCTCGAATGCCTTGTTGAGCACCACCTCGACGGCAAGCTGGTCTTCGACCACCACCTGCTCGGCCAGAAGCATGCCCTGCAGCGACTGCGCCGGCGCGATCAGCTCGATTGCCCGCTTGCTGGCATACAGGATGATGCCCTTGCCGTCGAGCCGGAAGACAGCATCGCCGGCCGCCTCCATCAGGCTTTCGAGCTGCGCCAGATTACCGCCGTCAGGCGAATCGTTACTGCGTGAAAGCATGGTCGAAACGACTCTTCATCAGGGACCGCAGATTAGCCGAAAGCGGCATGACGCAGCAGTTGTGCGCGAATATACCGGAAGGACGCCAGCAACCGGCAGCGGCCCCCAATGGAAATGCAACTGAAAGATGTACAACACTGGAATGCAAGATCGTCTAAAGCGAAATCTTAATCCAACGCCTATGCAAACAGTAAATTAATTGCCCACAATTAACTTTACATTGGGTGGCCAGCCAGTCCGAGTCGTTCGGCACTGGCCTGACGGCCGGCGATGTCGGTACGATGCTGTCGTAGCCATGGCATTGCGGTTGGCAGGCCGACATGGTCACAATGTTAATATTATGCAACTTTTTTGGGGTGCCATGCATCCCGACCAACCACCACTGAACAGGGCCCGCAATGAGTGACCATGCAAAGTTGTCCGAAGGTGCGTTAGGCGTCTCCGAATCGATCGTCATGGGCGTGGCCGGCACCGCGCCCGCCTTCAGCGTTGCCGCAACGACGTCGACCCTGGTCGCATCCGTCGGCGTACTCTCGCCGGCGAGCATCCTGTATTGCGGACTGATCATGTTCGGCGTCACGCTTGCATTCATGAGCTTGAACAAGACCGCAATCAATGCCGGCGCTTCCTACGCCTGGGTCAGCCGCGAGTTCAACCGCACCATCGGGTTCTTTGCCGGCTGGGCGTTGCTGGTGGCCTCGGCCGTCTTCATGGTCTCCGGCACGATACCGGCGGCAACGGCGACGCTCCTGCTGATTGCACCGGATCTGGTCGACAAACCGTTCTGGGTCACGCTCACCGCCACCGGATGGCTGCTTGCCGTCAGTGCCGTCGTCGTCAAGGGCATCAAGGCAACCAGTTACACGCAGATCGTGATGACGGCGGTGGAAGTCGGCGTCCTGGTCGTCATCATCGTCGCTGCCATCATGCAGTTCGGCAAGCAGCCGGCGCATCCGATCGGGCTGGCCGACTTCTCGCCGCTTGCGTTCTCGCCCGCCGTGTTCGCCACCGGCGCGCTGACAGCACTGTTCTTCTTCTGGGGCTGGGACGTCACCGTGAACCTGAACGAGGAAACCCGCGATCCCGCGCGCTCGGCCGGCACCGCTGCAGTCTGGACCATGGTTATCGTGCTGCTGTTGTTCGTCCTGTTCCTGGTGGCGGCCTTGCTGGCGCTCACCGATGAAGAGATCGGCAAATCGTCGACCAACGTCGTCTTTGCCCTGGCCGATAAATTGTTTCCGCGGCCGTGGAGCTACATGGCGGTGCTGGCGGTGATGCTCAGCTCGATCGGCACGCTCGAAACATCCATCCTGCAATTCACCCGCACCCTGTTCGCGCAGGGCCGCGACGGCTCGCTGCATCCGCGTTACGCCCGCCTGCACCCGACCTGGCGCACGCCGTGGGTGGCGACACTGGCCATTGCAACACTGGGCGTGACCTTCCTGCTGCTGTCGTCGCAGTTCCCGACGGTCAACGTGATCATCAAGGATTCGGTCAACGCCATCGGCTTCCAGGTGGCGTTCTATTACAGCCTGGCAGGCCTTGCCTGCGCCTGGCACCACCGCAGGCTGGCACTGCGCAATGTCGCCAGCTTTTTCCTGTTGCTGCTGTGGCCGCTGGCGAGCGCGTTGTTCCTGATCTTCATCGCCCTCTACAGCATTCCCACCTTCGACATGATGACCAACATCGTCGGCATCGGCGGCATTCTGGTCGGCGTCGTGCCGCTGGTTATCAATCGCCGGCGTGCTGCCCGGCAGCCGGCAGCCGCCTGAGGCGCCGGTCAAGCGTCGACGACATGACGCCCGGGCGCAGGCAGATTCCGCCCGGCTTACGGTAAAACGCCCCTGCTGCGGGCGTGTGCCAAGGCAGTGGCGAACCAGAACGGTCATGCCTGCCAGCACCTTTTAACTGTTAAAAAGTGCCGGCGAGGCAGACCTGATTCTGTCGGTGCTGCAAGGCGCTGCTTCAGGCGCTGACTCACGATGGTGCCTGCTCGCTCGACGCATTAAAAAAAAGTTGTTAACTGTCGGAAATATTTACACAATTTTGGACAACCTGATTCTTGAACGGCCAGTACATTGTTTCTAAAAAGAATATTTTTTAGGCACAACATTTGCTTGTATCAGCCCAACCTTAGCCCACCCGCCACAGACGTTGATAACGATAACTTTTTTAAAAAAGTCGCGATCGCGCATGACTTTTGAGCCGATCTTCGGAAAACCAAGCAAGCAATTTTCAAGGGTAGAAAATGAACAGATTCCTGTCGGGAGCGCTTCTCACCTTAACGCTTGGCATTGCAGCGACCAGCGCATCGGCTGGAACGATCACTTACACGTCGAGCAATAACACGTGGGAGTACACTGGTTTTACCAAGTCAAATATCGGCTACTACCAAAACACGGGTAACGGCGTTCTTGCCGGCGATGGCGGCACTGTCGTAGGTGGCGGCTCCCATTTCATGTGGAACGCGAGCACCGCGGGTGGCGGTGTCGGTACGTACGACTGGGCCACCTATACCGATTACTATTCCCGGTCGGCTATCAGGTTGAAGTCATTGGCGCCACGTGGACGAACCTGGAAGTTCGCTTCATAGACCGCGGTGAAGGCGTCTTCGGCTACCAGCATCTGAGCAATACGCAACTGGTCGGCCCACAAATCGCCGACGGCACGGTCTTGAACGGCGTGTTCACCTTCGGTGTTTCAAACGACAATTACGGAACATGGACCTATGCTGCGGCAAATGCTGTTCCGGAACCTGCGACCATTGCCTTGCTTGGCCTTGGCCTGCTCGGTTTTGCCGCATCCCGCCGCAATCCGGCAAAGAGAAAAGCTGCATAGGCAGTCGGACTGCGTCATCAAAGCCCGCCGAGTGCGGGCTTTTTTACTTATATCAAACCGTAGAACCGGTACTTCTTTTTGCAGTCTGACCTGTTCGATGCTTCGGTTGCCCGATGCGCTCGCCATGAAGGCAGAACAGTACAGCTTTGCCCGGATTGACTGACGCCCCCCGAAACCCGCCAAGGCAGTGACTTGGCGAGCATTGTTTACGACATTGAGTTCGCTGGGTCTCAGAACGGAATATCGTCATCCATGTCATTGAAGTTCGGCGCCGACTTGGCCGGCTGCCGCGCACCGCCGCCACCTGCGCCTGCACCACCACCCGAACCGCCCTGGCCGCCCTGGCCGCCGCCCGCTGATTGCCGCGGCGCCGGGGCGCTGGCTGCATAGTCGTCATCCATCGGCGCACCGCCACCGGCGCCCTGCCGGCTGCCCAGCATCTGCATGGAATCGGCAATGATTTCGGTGGTGTAGCGCTCGACGTTTTCCTTGTCGGTCCACTTGCGCGTCTGCAGGCGGCCCTCGATGTAGATCTGCGAACCCTTCTTCAGGTACTGGGCGGCGATTTCGGCAAGCTTGCGGTAGAAGGTGATGCGGTGCCACTCGGTGAGTTCCTTCTTTTCCCCGGTAGTCTTGTCTTTCCAGCTCTCCGTGGTCGCCACGGCGATGTTGGTGACGGCCTCGCCGTTTGGCATGTAGCGGGTTTCCGGGTCGCGCCCGAGATTGCCGACGATGATGACTTTGTTGACCGATGCCATGACTTGTTTCTCCTGAATGAATGCGGCGATGAGGTGTCTGCGGCCGCGGCCGATGCGCCTTCCGGGGCGCACCAGACGCACTGGCGGGCGGCCGGAAATCTGCCTGACGGAACCCATCATTATAAGCGACCCGACAACATGCCGGCGGCTTACAGCGTCGCATCTGCTGGCGCGATCGGCGGCGCTGCAGGTGCGGGCAAAATTTCCCTGGCAGGCGCGCTGCACCGCGGGCTGCCGCAGTGCTTTCGTCTTTTACGACCGAAATCAAAACCCGCTATAGTAGTGGGTTGACCCCTGTCAGTCCGCATCGCCGGCGCAACACGTCGTGCCACGAACCATGCGCATCCGGTTGCAGGCGCCACCACAGATCACGCTGAAAGCCGTCAATGGAAGAAATCCGTATCCGAGGTGCGCGCACCCACAACCTGAAGAACATCAACCTCGATCTGCCGCGCAACAAGCTCGTCGTCATCACCGGCCTGTCCGGCTCCGGCAAGTCCTCGCTGGCATTCGACACCCTGTATGCGGAAGGCCAGCGCCGCTATGTCGAATCGCTCTCGTCCTACGCCCGGCAGTTCCTGCAGCTGATGGAAAAGCCCGATGTCGACCTGATCGAAGGCCTGTCGCCGGCGATCTCGATCGAGCAGAAGGCGACCTCGCACAATCCGCGCTCCACCGTCGGCACCGTCACCGAAATCCACGACTACCTGCGCCTCTTGTATGCTCGCGTCGGCACGCCTTACTGCCCGCAGCATCCGGAAAATCCGCTGGCCGCGCAATCGGTGTCGCAAATGGTCGATGCCGTGCTGGCCATGCCGCAAGACACCAAGCTGATGATCCTGGCGCCCGTCGTTGCCAACCGCAAGGGCGAGCATGTCGACCTGTTCGAGCAGATGCAGGCGCAGGGCTTCGTGCGCTTTCGGGTGCAAAGCGGCACCGCCAAGGCGAGGATCGTCGAAGTCGACGATCTGCCGAAACTGAAAAAAGCCGAGAAGCACACCATCGACGTCGTCATCGACCGCATCAAGGTCAATGCCGAAATCAAGCAGCGCCTGGCCGAGAGTTTCGAGACCTGCCTGCGCCTGGCCGACGGCCGCGCCGTCGTGCTGGAGATGGATAGCGCTGTCGAGCACGTCTATTCCAACAAGTTCGCCTGCCCGACCTGCGGCTATTCGCTGCAGGAGCTGGAGCCGCGCCTGTTCTCGTTCAACAATCCGATGGGCGCCTGCCCGGAATGCGACGGCCTTGGCCACATCGAATTCTTCGACCCGAAACGCATCGTCGCTTTCCCGAACCTGTCGCTGGCCTCGGGCGCGGTCAAGGGCTGGGACCGGCGCAACCAGTTCTATTTCCAGATGCTGTCCAATCTGGCGGCATTCTATGATTTCGATGTGGACGTGCCGTTCGAGCGACTGCCCCTGACCGCCCAGGACGTGGTGCTGTACGGCTCGGGCAAGCAGACCATACCGTTCACCTATGTCAACGAGCGCGGCCGTACTGTCGTGCGCGAGCATACCTTCGAAGGCGTGGTCAACAACCTGCAGCGGCGCTACCGCGAGACCGACTCGATGGCGGTCAAGGAAGAACTGGCAAAATTCATCAACGAGAAGCAGTGTCCGTCCTGCGCCGGCGCGCGCCTGCGGGTCGAGGCGCGTTTCGTGAAGGTCGGCACCGGCGCCCAGATGCGGGCGATTTATGAAGTCGCCGCCACGCCGCTGCGCGAAACCCTGGCGTTTTTCGAGAACCTGACACTGACCGGCGCCAAGAAGGAAATCGCCGACCGCATCGTCAAGGAAATCGTCTCGCGCCTGAAATTCCTCAACAACGTCGGCCTCGATTACCTGTCGCTCGAGCGCAGCGCCGATACCCTCTCGGGCGGCGAAGCGCAGCGCATCCGCCTGGCCTCCCAGATCGGCTCGGGACTTACCGGCGTGATGTATGTATTGGACGAGCCGTCCATCGGCCTGCACCAGCGCGACAACGACCGCCTGATCACGACCTTAAAGCACCTGCGCGACATCGGCAACAGCGTGCTGGTGGTCGAGCATGACGAGGACGCCGTGCTGGCCGCCGATTACATGGTCGACGTCGGCCCCGGCGCCGGCACCCATGGCGGCCATATCGTCGCCCAGGGCACGCCGGCCGACATCATGCGCAACCCGAATTCGCTGACCGGGAAGTATCTCACCGGCGAGTGGTCGGTGGAAATCCCCGAGCGCCGGCCGCCGAACCATCGCCGCACCATCAAGGTCGTCAACGCCCGCGGCAATAACCTGAAAAACGTCTCGGCGGAAATTCCGCTGGGGCTGTTCACCTGCGTCACCGGCGTTTCCGGCGGTGGCAAGTCGACGCTCCTCATCGATACCCTTTACAAAGCCATCGCGCGAAAACTCAACAATGCCAGCGAGGGCGCGGCGCCGCATGACCGCATCGAGGGC
>JANXSS010000062.1 GCA_025356535.1 Herminiimonas sp. | reverse complement strand
TGGAGAAACAAGCAACACCACCCTTGTGCCGGCACAAGGGTGGTGTTGCTTGTTTCTCCAAGCCCATATTTTCCATCATTGTATAAAAGCGTAATTACTGAATTAACTAATAATAGTGATTTAATCGAATATTAAGGTTTTATCGATAATAGTAACGGCGCGGCAATGCGAACCTTGTGCCGGCACAAGGTTCGCTATCCAATTGAGGATAGATGAGCGCCGGGAGCTTAAAATTTTGAAATTTCCGAGATGTGAACAAATTTAAGTTTTATAAAGATAAGACGCATTTAAATGAAAATTACGCAAATTTCTATGGCGTGCAAAATCAATTTAATTAAATAAAGTTGTTATATTTTATTAAATTTCTGTAAGTAAATATTTGTGCAGGCTGGCGCACGCACCCTTGCAGCTGGCGAATTTTTCAAACCGATGCACAATGACGTTTTGAAAAGGAGTACGCAATGCCGGGTCCGCTTGCGGGATTGAAAGTCGTAGAAATGGTCGGACTTGGGCCCGCGCCATTTTGCGCCATGCTGTTTGCCGACATGGGCGCCGAAGTCATCCGCCTCGATCGTTTTCCTGCGGCGTCATCATCCGGGCCGACACACGGCGGAACGCGCTTCGACGTCACGGCGCGCGGGCGGCGCTCGTTGGCCATCGACTTGAAGAAACCGGGCGCCGCAGCAACTGTGCTGGACCTGATCGGTGGTGCAGACGCTGTCATCGAAGGCTTCCGGCCAAGCGTGATGGAGCGACTCGGGCTCGGCCCCGAGGTCTGCATGCGGCGCAATCCAAAACTGGTCTACGGCCGCATGACCGGCTGGGGTCAGCAAGGCCCCCTGGCAGGTGCGGCGGGGCACGACATCAACTACATCGCACTGAGTGGCGCATTGCATGCGATCGGCCGGGAAGACGCGCCGCCCGTGGTGCCACTGAATTACCTCGGTGACTTCGGCGGTGGCGCGATGCTGCTGGCTTTCGGTATTCTCAGTGCGCTGCTGCATGCGCGTGGCGGCGGACCAGGTCAGGTGGTGGGCGCAGCGATGACGGATGGCGTTGCATTGCTGTCAGCGATGATGTACGGCATGAAAGCCGGTGGCGGCTGGAGCAACCGGCGTGGCGCCAACATGCTCGATGGCGGCGCGCATTTTTACGGCACCTATGCCTGCGCCGATGGACTGCATGTTGCCATCGGTGCAATAGAGCCGCAATTTTACGCGCTGCTTCTAAAATTGTGCGGTATCGACGACCCGGACTTTGCGTCCCAGATGGATGCGTCAGGCTGGCCCCTGCTAAAGCAAAAAATGGCTGCGGTGTTTTCAACCAGAACCCGGGCCCAATGGTGTGTGCTTCTGGAAAATACCGATGTCTGCTTTGCCCCGGTGCTCGACTGGGATGAAGCGCCGCAGCATGCGCACAATGCCGCACGGGGAACTTTCGTGACCCTCGACGGCGTCGTCCAGCCGGCACCGGCGCCGCGCTTTGGCAGCACGCCTGCAACCACACCGACGGCGCCTCGTGCGCCGGGGGCAGACAGTGAAGCGATCCTGCGCGATTGGGGCATTGGAGCCGATGCAATTGCCCGTCTGAAGCAAACCGGCGCGATTTGATGCGAAAACCGGCAACATGACGCTCCTCGATCGTGCCGGGCAATCGATGGGGCGATTCCAGCCGCGCTTGACGCTGCAGACGCTTGGTCGCGGCGATGGCTTGCTCGGGATGAAGCCGTCCGGCGTATTCGGTCCGCGCGGTGGCAACGTGACGGTGGCGCGTGTCGACTGGGTCTACGGCGCCGACCATGGCATGCGCTGGGAACTGTCAGCGCCGGCAACGGCATTGCATCGGCCTTCGGAGTCGGCCTGCTTTCTGGAGGATGGCGGCGGGCGGCGCCTGCTGCTGCGCGACATTGACGCCGAAGCCACGGCACTCGAACGCATCCTGGAAGTCGGGCTGTTGCCGCTGCCAGCGGCGAGCCTGCAATGGCGTACCGGCAGCGTGCCCGTGGACGATGCGCAAGCGAACCGACCGTTCTGGACGCTGCTGCAGGAAGAGCATTTCGACGATTTCTGGGCCGATCGGCTGCCCGAGTTGCAGCAAGAGGGCTGGATGATCACGGTCTTGCCCGGTTTTGCGCATGAAAGCGTGGCCGTCGAAGCCTGGCAACTGCATGTCAGTGCGCACACCGGCGCCGTGGTGGGCAAGACCGTTGCCGCACGCATGCACGGTCGCCCGGCGGCGCCACTGTCGCCGTTGAATCAAAGCACGCATGAAGGGTCCTGGATGCTGAGCCTTGGCGTGCAGGTAGACGGCCAGGTGCTCGACCTGGTGCCGATGCTGGCGGCCCTGTTGCAGCGCGACGGCAGGTGGCTCGATGCCCGGGAAATCGCTGCAATCGATGACGACGCCGTGATCAGGCTGCGCGCACCGGGCGGCAAGCGCATCGATGCGCCAGCAGCGCCCCTGAAGGCAATCGTGACCGGCATGCTTGAATTGATGACCGACGCGCGTCGCAAGTCAGGGCCGCTGCCGTTGTCGTCCTGGGACGCGCCGCGCTTCGACCGGATGTGCGAACAACTGCTGGCGCCACAACTGCAACGCACCAGCCGTGAAAGTGTCTGGCAGTTGCAAGGCGAGGGGGATTTGCGCGCCCTGGCACAACGCCTGCGCAACGCCGCTGCGCCGCAAGCCGTGGCCGCTCCAGACGGATTGGGCGTGACGCTGCGACCGTATCAGCTGTGCGGGCTGGCGTGGCTGCAATATCTGCGCCGCAACAACCTTGCAGGTATCCTGGCCGACGACATGGGACTTGGCAAGACGGCGCAGGCGCTTGCCCATGTCCTGCTTGAAAAACAGGCGGGTCGCCTGGACTGTCCGGCACTGGTCGTGCTGCCGACTTCGCTGATCTTCAACTGGCAGGCCGAGGCTGCGCGCATGGCGCCGGCACTGCGCGTGCTGACCTTGCAGGGCCCTGCACGCGCCCGGGATTTCCACCGGATGGCCGAACACGACCTCGTTCTGACCACTTATGCGCTGCTCTACCGGGATATCCGGGCGCTGACGGCACAGCCCTTTCACCTGCTGATCCTAGATGAAGCGCAGACCGTCAAGAATGCCGCCAGTCGCAGCGCCGGTGCAGTGCGCCGGGTGCAGGCTCGGCATCGGCTGTGCATCACCGGCACACCGCTGGAAAATCACCTGGGCGAGTTGTGGACGCAGTTCGATTTCCTGATGCCGGGCTTTTTGGGCGACGCGCGCAGTTTCATGCGGCTGTGGCGGCGGCCGATCGAAGGCAACGGCGAAACCTTGCGGGCACAGTTGCTGGCGCAGCGCGTGCGTCCTTTCATCTTGCGCCGGCGCAAGGAAGACGTGGCCACCGAACTGCCACCGCGCATCGAGGTGATCAAGCTGGTACGGTTACAGGGCCAGCAGCGCGCGCTCTATGAAAGCGTGCGGGTCGCAGCCGATCTGCAAGTGCGACGCGTTTTGCAGCGCAAGGGCTTTGCCGGCGCGCAGATCGCGATCCTCGATGCATTGCTGAAGTTGCGCCAGGTTTGCTGCGATCCTTATCTCGTCAAGGGAATCGCGCCTGCCGCAACCATGGAGCGGGCAAAGCTGGCATTACTGTGCGACATGTTGCCCAATCTGGTTGCGCAAGGCCGTCGCGTCCTCGTGTTTTCGCAGTTCGCGGCCATGCTGCAGCTGGTCGAAGCAGCGCTCGATGCGCTGCAAATGCCCTGGCTTAGCCTGACCGGGGCGACGCCGCCGGCAGCACGCGGCAAAGTCGTCGCATGTTTTCAGGCCCATGCAGCGCCGGTCCTGCTGATCAGCCTGAAGGCGGGTGGTGTCGGCCTGAACCTGACTGCTGCAGACACCGTCATTCATCTCGACCCCTGGTGGAACCCTGCGGTGCAGGAACAGGCCACTGCTCGCGCCCATCGCATCGGACAGACCAATACGGTGTTTGTCTACCGGCTCGTGGTCGAGGGCAGCATCGAAGAGCGGATCGGCGAATTGCAGGCACGCAAGGCGGCGCTGACCGACAGCGTGCTGGGCAACGATGCGGCGCAGGCGCAGAAATTCAGCGCCGACGACCTCGAGAGATTGCTCGCACCATTGGAATGCGAGCGCACCCTGTACTGAACGACGTTGGAATGCGCCTAACGGCCGTCGCGCCACTCGTCACCGCCATGGCGCTCACGCCATTCATGACGGCGATGCGCTTCGTAGGCTTCCTGTTCCCGCTCGCGCTCCCTCTCGCGGCGCCAGTGCTCGCGGCGCCACTGCTCGCGGCGCCATTCATCTCTGTAACCATCCCGGTACACCGGCACGGCAGGCGTGACGTAATAGTCTTGCTGCACCAATACGGGCGCAGGCCGAATCACCGGTTGTGGCTGCACATAAACGGGTGCCGGTTGCATGTACACCGGTGCCGGTTCACGATAGACCGGTACGCGCACTTGGTCGACGACGGTGCGGCAGCGCTGCACGTTTTGCACCGATGCATTACCCCAGCCACGATCGCCGACCAGCGCGCCAGTGACGGCGCCGACTGCGGTGGCGGCAGTGCGGCCGTTGCCGCCACCGACCGTGTTGCCCAAAAGACCGCCAGCGATGCCACCGATGAGGGCCGCGCCCGGATTGCCACTCTGGCCGGCTACCTGCTCGTTCCAGCATTCCTGTCGTGGCTGGGCCACGGTGCGGTACTCATGTGCCAGGGCAAGCGCCGGCAATGTCATGAGCACGATACTTCCTAGTAGTTGCTTGAACATGAAAATCCTTTCCGTCGGCAATCCGACCGAATCGAGTAGGTAGCGGCGCCGGTGCGTCGTGCAATGGGTGGTCGTTGCAGTCAGTCCTGCGGCTTTGTCGCCGGGCATCCGGCACGGCGACCAGGTATGAGGCCGCCATCCTTGGAAAACGCCTGCGACATGATCAGAATAACGAGCCCGCGACACCGGCGTCAGTCACGCCGGTGTATCGCCGGTAACATCTTGTAAATCAGTTTCGCCGGCAGGTTTGGCGAAACCTCAACAGGCGTTGGCCCGCCGGCAAAAAAATCACAATGCATGAGCGTTGACTGGTTCAATGCCCGCTTGAACGCGATGCACCGATGCCGGTTTCCGAGCGTACCCGCTGCGCCGGGTAACCCGCGCGGTCGACCTGCGCACGCGGGCTGTGGTCCAGCACCGAGAACAGCCAGATGCCGACGAAGCCGACCGTCATCGAAAACAGGGCAGGGGAGGTGTAGGGAAAGATCGCCGCCTTGTTGCCCAGCACATCGACCCAGACCGAGCTCGATACCACCGTCAGCGCGACGGCCGTGATCAGGCCGAGGAAGCCGCCGATCGTCGCGCCGCGGGTGGTGCAGTCTTTCCAGAGCACCGACATGAAGAGCACCGGAAAATTGGCCGAGGCGGCAATGGCGAATGCCAGCGACACCATGAAGGCGATGTTCTGCCGCTCGAACACGATGCCCAGCACGACTGCGACGATGCCCAGCACGACGGTGGTGATGCGCGAGACCCGCAGTTCGTTGGCGCTGCTTGCATTGCCATGCTTGAAGACGGTGGCATACAGGTCGTGCGACACCGCCGAGGCACCCGAGAGCGTCAGGCCGGCCACCACCGCCAGAATGGTGGCGAAGGCGACTGCCGAAATAAAACCCAGAAAGACATTGCCGCCAACCGCCTTGGCAAGATGGATTGCCGCCATGTTGTTGCCACCCAAAAGCTTGCCGGCCGCATCCTTGAACTCCGGATTGGTGCTGACCAAGACAATCGCACCGAAACCGATGATGAAGGTCAGTACATAGAAATAGGCGATCCAGGTGGTTGCCCAGAACACCGATTTCCTGGCTTCCTTGGCGCTCGGCACGGTAAAGAACCGCATCAGGATATGCGGCAGGCCGGCCGTGCCGAACATGAGCGCCATGCCGAAGGAGATCGCCGAGATCGGGTCCTTGATGAACGTGCCGGGCCCCATGATGGCGTCTTTCTTTGCATGGATTTCGACCGACCGGGCAAACAGCGCTTCCGGGCTGAAGTGAAATTGCGACAGCACGACGAAGGCCATGAAGGTGGCGCCGGCCAGCAGCATGACCGCCTTGATGATCTGCACCCAGGTCGTCGCCGTCATGCCGCCAAACAGCACGTAGACCATCATCAGCGTGCCGACGATCACCACGGCAATCCAGTATTCGAGACCGAACAGCAGCTTGATCAGCTGGCCGGCGCCGACCATCTGCGCAATCAGATAGAAAGCCACCACCACCAGCGTGCCGGACGCCGCAAAGGCGCGGATCGGCGTCTGTGCAAATCGGTAGGCGGCCACATCGGCAAAGGTAAAGCGCCCGAGGTTGCGCAGGCGCTCGGCCATCAGGAACGTGATCACCGGCCAGCCCACCAGAAAGCCGATCGAATAGATCAGGCCGTCGTAGCCGTTCAGGTAGACCGCCGCCGAAATGCCGAGAAAGGATGCCGCCGACATGTAGTCGCCGGCAATTGCCAGGCCATTCTGAAAGCCCGTGATGCCGCCGCCGGCGGTATAGAAATCGGCCGCTGACTTGGTCTTTGCAGCGGCCCACTTCGTGATGAACAGGGTGAAGATCACGAAGGCGGCGAACATCAGGATGGCGGTCCAGTTGGTCGGCTGCTTCTGCGCCTGTCCGAGGTCGCCGCCAGCTGCCAGCGCCAGGGCCGGCAGGCAGGCGCTGACCAGCATTGCCGTTGCTGCCGGCAGGCGCGCGGCGGGCCGCATCACAGTACCTCCTGGCGGATCTGCGCCGTCAGCGTGTCGAACTCGCCGTTGGCGCGCAGCACGTAGATGCCGGTAACGGCGACGGTAAAGATGATGACGGCCAGCGCGATCGGCATGCCCCAGGTCATGACGCCGGCACCGATTTTTCTGCCCATCAATTCCTTGTCGAAGGCGATCAGCAGGATGAAGCCGTAATACACCACCATCATCATCCAGGTGAGCGTCCAGCCGAAGCGCGAGCGCCGCGCCACGAGTTGCCGATACTTCGCATTTGACTGTATTTTCTGGACCAGATCATCTTCCATCATTGTCTCCGTTGATTAAAGTTTTAAGTGCGAGGATTACGTCAGGCATGCAGTCGTGCTGCTGAAAGCGTGGTGCGCTCCGATAGGTTCCTCTCATGCAGAAAAATGCCGCCGTCAGACGTCGTCGGCTGTTGGGAATCGCTTAAAACTGGACCACGGTTTTCATCTAAAACTGACCCACCCTATTTGCGCGTAGATTACACCGCGTCTGTGGATAAGTCTTCTGGTCTGGTTCCTGGATCTCC
>JANXSS010000050.1 GCA_025356535.1 Herminiimonas sp. | reverse complement strand
TTTCCGGGGCGCTGCCGAAGAAGACCTTTCCGCCGCTGTTCAACCGTTACGACGGCGGCGCCAACAGTTTTGGCGACCATATCGACAATGCCGTGCGCACCTCTGCCGTGACGGGCGCCTGGGTCCGCACCGACCTGTCGGCCACGCTGTTTCTGAGCGCGCCGCACGAGTACGACGGCGGCGAACTCGTCATCGACGACACCTTCGGCTCGCAGCGCATCAAGCTGGCCGCGGGCGACCTGCTGCTGTACCCGGCCAGCAGCCTGCACCGGGTCGAGCCGGTCACGCGCGGCGTGCGGCTTGCATCGTTCTTCTGGATCGAAAGCATGGTGCGCAGCGACGAACAGCGGCGCCTGCTGTTCGAAATGGATACGGCAATCGTTGCGCTGCGCGAGCGCCTTGGCGAGACCGGGGAAACGATCCGCCTGACCGGCGTCTATCACAACCTCCTGCGGCTTTGGGTGGAAACATGAGTGCGGCCAATGTTTTGCAGGGCGCGGAATTGTCTTTCAACCGCAGCGCCGGCGTACGTACGCTCGTGCTGGCGGTCATCGTCGGTCTGCATGCCGGCGTGCTGCTGTACCTCGCATTGTTTCGCCCGGTCGAGGTCACGCCGCCGAAGGTGGAAACGGTACTGATGACGCAACTCATTGCCGAGCCGGCCCCGGCCCGGCCGGTCACGCCGCCTGCGCCACCCGTGTCCGAGCCGGCGCCGAAGCCGCCATCGATCCGGCCGGTTGCAAAGCACGCCTCGCCGGCACCGAAGCCGGTCGTCAAAACGGCCATCGCGCCGCCGGTCGCGGTGACGAACAGCCCGCAGGCCGCACCGAGCCAGCCCGACGTCGCCGCAACGCCGTCGCAGTCAGAGGCCGCACCGGCGCCTGCGGTGCCGTCCGCAGCGCAGCCACCTGCCGCGGTGCAGGCAACGACACCGCCGCGCTTCAATGCTGCGTACCTCAACAATCCACCACCGGCCTATCCGCCGATGGCGCGGCGCATGGGCGAGGAAGGCAAGGTCGTTCTGCGGGTATTCGTGACACCGCAAGGCACGGCAGGCGAAGTCCATATCCAGACCAGCAGCGGCTCGCCGCTTTTCGACGACGCCGCCCGGGAGGCGGTGCGGCAATGGCGCTTCGTACCGGCACGACAGGGCGACAGCAGCATCGCTGCCTGGGTGCAGGTGCCGATCGTCTTCCGGCTCGGCTGAGGCCGCATTGCAGCATGCCGCAACGGCGACCTTGCATTTCATCGGACATCGATTTTCAACCTTGAGGAACCGTCAACATGTCATTTTCTCCACACCAGGCGGCGCTCGGCATGGCGCTGGCTTTTCTGGTCATTGCCACCGCCGGGGCAGCCGATACCGAAATCGCGCTGACCATCGAGAATCACAAATTCACGCCGTCAGAAGTGCGGGTGCCGGCGAACCAGCGGGTCAAGCTGCTGGTGCTCAACAAGGATGCGACACCCGAAGAATTCGAAAGCCATGAAATGCAACGGGAAAAGATCATCCCCGGCGGCAGCCGGGCGACGATTTTCGTCGGCCCGTTGAAACCCGGCCGCTATCCGTTTTTCGGCGAGTTCAACCAGACCACTGCGCAAGGCGTGGTCATCGCGGAGTAAGAAATGCTCGCAATTGCCCTGATCGTTTTTCGTGAAACCCTTGAAGCGGCACTCTTCATCGGCATCGTCGCCGCTGCCATGCGCGGCATCGCCGGCCGCAGCGGCTGGCTGGCGCTGGGCGTCGGCGCGGGCATCGGCGGCTCGCTCCTCATTGCAACCCTGGCGGGCGAAATCGCGCAACTGGCCGAAGGCATCGGCCAGGACCTGCTCAATGCGCTCATCCTGGGGGTTGCATTCGTGATGCTGGCGTGGCATGTCATCTCGGCGTCGCGCCATGGCATGCAGGCCGCCGGCCAGGCACGCCAGCTCGGGCAAAGCGCGCACGATGGCCACGGCACGCCGTGGAGCCTGATCGTTGCCGTTGCGCTGGCAGTCCTGCGCGAGGGCGCCGAGACGGTACTGTTCGTCACCGGCCTGACGGCGGGCAGCAACAGTGCCGGCCCGCCGTCCTGGTTCGACCTGGTGAGCGCAACCCTGCTCGGCTTGAGCACGGGCTCGGCCACCGGCATCGCGCTGTACCTGGGCCTGTCGCGCATACCGATACGCCAGCTGTTTTCGGTGACCAACACGCTGGTACTGTTGCTGGCCGCCGCCATGGCCAGCCAGCTGGCGCGCGCATTGAACCAGGCCGGCCTGTTGCCCAGCCTGGTCAGCCCGATCTGGAATACCGCGCAGTGGATACCGATGGATTCGGCCCTAGGGACCGTGCTGCATGCAGTCGTCGGATACGATGCCCAGCCGTCGGGCATGCAGGTCGCGTTCTACGCCGGCGCCGCGGTGTTGATCCTGTCAGGCATGCGACTGCTGCGCCCGCCGGCGCGACGCCCGATCGCTGCGCAGGCCTGAATCAAGCGGCTCCTGACGCCGTCCCTGATTTCATCCCCGGCGCCATCCCCGGCCGGTCCCCC
>JANXSS010000043.1 GCA_025356535.1 Herminiimonas sp. | reverse complement strand
TGTCGAAAAAGATCACGGCCGACGCAAAGGGCGAAATTCTGCAGCCGAAGAATACCATCAACGTGATGGTGGACCAGCTTTCCTCGTTCGCCTCGGAAGTCACGCGCGTGGCGCGTGAAGTCGGCACCGAAGGCAAGCTCGGCGGTCGGGCACAAGTCAAGGGCGTGGGCGGGACCTGGAAGGATCTGACCGACAACGTCAACTTCATGGCGTCGAACCTGACCGGCCAGGTGCGCAACATCGCGGAGGTGACGACGGCGGTGGCCAACGGCAACCTGTCGAAAAAGATCACCGCCGACGTCAAGGGTGAAATCCTGGAATTGAAAAACACCATCAACGTGATGGTCGACCAGCTCTCTTCGTTTGCCTCGGAGGTCACGCGGGTGGCGCGCGAAGTCGGCACCGAGGGCGAACTCGGTGGCAAGGCCAACGTGCCGGGTGTGGCCGGCACCTGGAAGGATCTGACCGATTCGGTCAACTCGATGGCGGGCAACCTGACGGGTCAGGTGCGCAACATCGCCGAAGTCACCACCGCAGTTGCCAACGGCGACCTGTCGAAAAAAATCACGGTCGACGTCAAGGGCGAAATCCTGGAGCTGAAGAACACCATCAACGTGATGGTCGACCAGCTCTCTTCGTTTGCCTCCGAGGTCACGCGGGTGGCGCGCGAAGTCGGTACCGAAGGCAAGCTCGGCGGCCAGGCCAACGTGCCCGGTGTGGCCGGCACCTGGAAGGACCTGACCGACTCGGTCAACTCGATGGCCGGCAACCTGACTTCGCAGGTGCGCAACATCGCCGATGTCACCACGGCGGTAGCCAACGGCGACCTGTCGAAAAAGATCACGGTCGACGTGCGCGGCGAGATTTTGCAGCTCAAAGACACCATCAACACGATGGTCGATCAATTGCGCTCCTTTGCCTCCGAAGTCACCCGCGTGGCGCGCGAGGTCGGCACCGAAGGGCGGCTCGGCGGCCAGGCCAACGTGCCGGGCGCGTCCGGCACCTGGAAGGACCTGACCGACAACGTCAACTTCATGGCATCGAACCTGACCGGCCAGGTGCGCAACATCGCCGAGGTGACGACAGCGGTGGCCAACGGCGACCTGTCGAAGAAGATCACGGTCGACGTCAAGGGCGAAATTCTGGAACTGAAAGACACCATCAACGTGATGGTCGACCAGCTCTCCTCGTTTGCCTCCGAGGTCACCCGGGTGGCGCGCGAAGTCGGCACCGAAGGCAAGCTCGGCGGCCAGGCGCAGGTGAAAGGCGTCGGCGGCACCTGGAAGGATCTGACCGAAAACGTCAACTTCATGGCGGCCAACCTGACGGCGCAAGTGCGCGGCATCGCCGGCGTGGTGACCGCCGTTGCCAAGGGCGACCTGAAGAAGAAACTGACTGTGGCAGCGCAAGGCGAGATCGCCTCGCTCGCCAACACCATCAACGAGATGACCGACACGCTGGCGGTGTTTGCCGACCAGGTAACCACCGTTGCGCGCGAGGTCGGCGTCGAAGGAAAGCTGGGTGGGCAGGCCAGCGTGCCGGGCGCCTCCGGCACCTGGAAGGACTTGACCGAAAACGTCAACCAGCTCGCCGCCAACCTCACGACCCAGGTGCGGGCGATTGCCGAGGTGGCCACCGCCGTGACACGCGGCGACCTGTCGCGCTCGATCCAGGTGGAGGCGCGCGGCGAGGTGTCGGACCTGAAGGACAACATCAACGAGATGATCCGCAACTTGAAGGAAACCACGCAAAAGAATGCCGAGCAGGATTGGCTGAAAACCAATCTTGCGCGCTTCACCCGCCAGCTGCAGGGCCAGCGCGACCTCGAAGCCGTGACCAAGCTGATCCTCTCGGAACTGGCGCCGCTGGTCTCGGCCCATCATGGCGTGTTCTACATGATGGATTCGGCGCAGGCGCGTACCAGTGCGCGGCTGCAGATGATCGCCAGCTACGGCTACCGCCCCAACAGCGCCGTGCCGACCTCGTTTGCGCCGGGTGAAGGCCTGGTCGGTCAATGCGCGGTGGAAAAGAACCGGGTCTGGCTGACCAACGTGCCGCGCGACTACATCACGGTCTCGTCCGGCCTGGGTGCGGCGCCGCCGACCAATATCGTGGTGCTGCCGATCCTCTTCGAGCAGCAGGTCAAGGCCGTCATCGAGATCGCCTCGTTGGACCGCTTCACGCCGACCCACATCGGTTTTCTCGACCAGCTGATGGAAACCATCGGCGTGGTGCTGAACACCATCGAAGCCAACACCCGCACCGAGTCGCTGCTGACGCAGTCGCAGTCGCTGGCGCAGGAGCTGCAGCAGACCAACCAGGAGCTGGCCGAAAAAGCGCGCCTCTTGTCGGACCAGAACAGCGAGGTCGAGCGCAAGAACCGCGAGGTCGAGCAGGCAAAGATCGCCCTGGAAGAAAAGGCGACGCAGCTCACCCTCTCCTCGAAATACAAGTCCGAGTTCCTGGCGAACATGTCGCACGAGTTGCGCACGCCCTTGAACAGCCTCTTGATCCTGGCGCAGCAGCTCGGTGACAATCCGAACGGCAACCTGTCGCCGAACCAGGTCGAGTACGCCAAGACCATCCACGGCTCCGGCAGCGACCTGCTCACGCTCATCAACGACATTCTCGACCTCTCCAAGATCGAGTCCGGCACCGTCACGCTCGAATTGTCCGAATCGCGCTTCCCGGTGCTGGCAAATTACGTCGAGCGCACCTTCCGCCACATGGCCGAAGCCAAGCACATCAGCTTTGCCATCACGCTGGAGCCGTCCTTGCCGGCGGCGATGGTGACCGACACCACCCGCCTGCAGCAGATCCTCAAGAACCTGCTGTCGAACGCCTTCAAATTTACCGCCCACGGTCAGGTCCACCTGCGCATCGGCCTGGCCGAGCGCGGCTGGAGTGCCGATCATCCGTACCTGGGCAAGGCCGACGGCGTGCTGGCGTTCTCGGTGACCGACACCGGCGTGGGCATTGCCGGCGACAAGCTGCAACTGATCTTCGAAGCCTTCCAGCAGGCCGACGGCAGCACGGCGCGGCGCTATGGCGGCACCGGCCTGGGGCTATCGATCAGCCGCGAGCTGGCGCGCCTTCTGGGTGGCGAAATCCGCGTCACCAGCGCCGTCGGCGTGGGCAGCACCTTCACCCTCTTTTTGCCCTATAACCGCTCCGGCATGCTGCAGCAGGCGCCCCTGCTGCAGTCGCTCTCGCCCGCGCTGCCGTTCGCGCCGGGCTTTCATTCGGCCCGTCCGCCCGAGGGCATGCCCGACGATGTCCTGCTGCGTCCGGCCAGCGGCGACAGCGACATCCTGCCGTTCGTCCAGGCCGAAACCGCCTTCGACGACCGCAACGTGATTGCGCCCGGCGACGCGGCCATCCTGATCGTCGAGGACGATCCGCGCTTTGCCAAGGTGCTGCTCGACTGCGCCCGCGAAAAAGGTTTCAAGGGCGTCGTCACCTTCAGCGGCGACGCCACCCTGACGCTGGCGCGCGACTACCTGCCGACCGCCATCCTGCTCGACATCGGCCTGCCCGACGCGGATGGCTTCACGGTGCTCGACCGCTTGAAACGCGACCCGACCACGCGCCACATTCCGGTCCATATCCTGTCGAACTCGGCCGAGCGTGAACGCGGCCTGCGCAAGGGTGCGATTTCCTACCTGGTCAAGCCGGTCACGCTGGAGCGCCTCGACGAAGAACTCACGCGCATCCAGCAATTTCTGGTGCGCAGCAAGCGCAGCCTGCTGGTGGTGGAAGACGACCGCGTGCAGCGCGAACGCATCGTCGAACTGATCGGCGACGCCGACCTGCTCATCACGGCCGTCGACACCGGCCAGAAGGCGCTCGATGCATTGAAGGCCGGCCGCTTCGACTGCATGGTGCTGGACCTGACCCTGCCCGACATCGACGGCTTTCGCCTGCTCGACATCATCAGCAAGACGCCGGCGCAATACGACCTGCCGATCGTGGTCTATACCGCCAAGGAGCTCGATCGCAAGGAAGTGGCAAAGCTCAGTCGCGTCGCCAAGACGATCGTCATCAAGGATGCCCGTTCGCCCGAGCGCCTCTTGAACGAAACGGCGCTGTTTCTGCATCGTTCCCCGGCCAGCCTGCCGGAGCGCCAGCGCCGCATCCTCGAAGACATCCACGTTAGCGAAGGCGACCTGGTGGAGCGCAAGGTACTGATCGTCGATGACGACCTGCGCAACATCTTTGCGCTTACCACGGTGCTGGAGCGCCAGCAGATGGTGGTGTCGTTTGCCGAGAACGGCCGCGATGGCATCGAGCTGCTGGAAAAGGATCCCTCCATCGAGATCGTCCTGATGGACATCATGATGCCGGAGATGGATGGCTACGACACCATGCGGGCGATCCGCAAGATCCACCAGTTCAAGTCGCTGCCGATCATCACCCTGACGGCAAAGGCGATGAAGGGCGACCGCGACAAGTGTTTTGCGGCCGGTGCCTCGGACTACATCACCAAGCCGGTCGATGTCGCCCAGCTGCTCTCGCTCATGCGCGTATGGCTGTCGGAGTAAGCGGCCACGGGTCGCAGGGAATGCAGGTGACGCTGCCGGCGGCAGGCCCTGGCGGCGACCCCGGCGCCGTCGACCGGCTCGAGGCCGACCTGCTGCTCGAAGGCCTCTACCAGTTGCATGGCGCGGACTTCCGTGGATATGCGCGGGCGCCGCTGATGCAGCGCCTGCATGCATACCTGCATGGTGGTGCCATCGACAGCATCTCGCTGCTGCAGGACCGCATCATGCGCTCCGGCACCCAGGCCGATGCGCTGGTGCGCGCCCTGAGCCTGCGCCCGGCGCCGCTGTTCGGCGACACCGACAGCGTGCTGCACCTGCGCGCAACGCTCGGGCCGTACCTGCGTTCCTGTGCGTTGCCAAAGCTCTGGATTGCCGAATCGACCAGCGCCGAGGAAGTCTTCGGCCTGGTGATCCTGTTGATCGAGGAAGGGCTGTACGACAGAACGCAGATCTTCATCACCGCTGCCGACGACACGTTGTTGGCCGAAACACGCCTGGGAACCTTCGACGCTGCCGACATGGGCCGTTACGAAGAGAACTACCGGCGCAGCGGCGGCCGCCATGCCCTTTCGGATTACTGCAGCAATCGCGATGGCCGCATGGTGTTCGGCGCGCATCTGCGCAGGAACCTGACCTGGGCGCAATACGACATGGCAACCGATCGCTCGTTCAATGAATTCCAGCTGATCCTGTGCCGGCGGGTACTGCCCGAGTTCGGCACGCTCTTGCGGCGCCGTGCACTGCACCTGTTTGCCGACAGTCTGTCACCCTTCGGCATCCTGGCAGTCGATGTGCCCGACGAACTCGATCATGCGCCGATGGCGCTGCAGTTCCAGACCGTCTCGCGCGAGCACGGCCTGTACCGCCGCACCGGTTGAGCGATCTGCGACAATGACCATTTCCGGGTCACTTCAACCCAGCCAGATGCTGCAATGGACAACACACCGATCTTTCACATAGCGTTCTACCGCTTCGCTGCAATCGACGCACCCGAGACGCTGGCTGCCAGCCTGCGCCTGCTTGCCGCCGACCTGCTCGGCAGCATCCTGGTGGCGCCCGAAGGCATCAACGGCGTGCTGGCCGGCAGTGCTGCGGCGCTGCAGCGATTCGAGCAGGCGCTGACCTGCCCTGGCTTCCAGGACGGCGCATTTGCCGGCATGGCGTTCAAGCGCAGCGCCTGCACGACGGCGCCCTTCGCCCGCCTGAAGGTGCACGTCAAGCAGGAGATCGTGGCCCTGGGCGTGACCGGCGTGACCGGCCTGCCTGCAGCGGCGCCAGCGGCAGGGCGCAGCGGCATCGATGTCTCGCCGCAGCAATGGCGCGACCTGCTGGCCGACGAGAATGTCGTGGTGCTCGACAACCGCAACAGCTTCGAATACCGGCTCGGGCGCTTTCGCCGCGCAATCGATCCCCAGGTGGCCAACTTCCGTGATTTTTCCGCCTACATCGCCGCCAATGCACCGGCCTGGCAGGCGGCCGGCAAGCGGGTGGCTATGTACTGCACGGGCGGCATTCGCTGTGAAAAGACCAGCGCCTGGATGCAGGATTTCGGCATCGACGTCTTCCAGCTCGAAGGCGGCATCCTGAATTACTTTCAGCAGATGCCGGACGCCGAACAGGATTGGCAGGGCGAATGCTTCGTCTTCGATAACCGCATCGCGCTCGACACCCGCCTGCAGGAAACCGCAACGACTGCCGATGAAGTGTATGTGGCGCCGGAAGACGCCTGGCGTCTGGCACGGGCGCGGCGGCTCGATGCGGCGGAGTAAGCACGCGATGTGGCCTGTTGCGAAAAGGCCTGCAACGGTCAGCCTCCGGATTGTGCAATGGTAGGCCGCCCGCGCTCGAGCGGTGCTGCGCCCGCGCCGCGCGACGGCGTTGGCGCCAGTCGGGTCGCCTTGCCGGGCTGCGGATGGGACACGGTCGTCGCATTCCTGGCAAACCGGTTTCCGGCGATTTCGACATCGCAATGGGCTGCCCGGATGCAGTGCGGCGACGTGGTCGACCAGGACGGTTGCGCCCTGCAAGCCGACGCACCCTTTCGTCCGCATGCAATGCTGTTCTATTACCGTACCGTGGCCGATGAAGCGCCGATACCGTTCCACGAAACCATCCTGTTCCAGGATGCCCACATCGTCGTGGCGGACAAGCCGCATTTCCTGCCGGTGACGCCTTCCGGCATGTATCTGCAAGAGACATTGCTGGTGCGCCTGAAACGCCGGCTCGGCATCGATCAGCTGTCGCCGGTGCACCGCATCGATCGGGATACCGCCGGGCTGGTGCTGTTTTGCATCGATCCGGCGGCCCGCGGCCGCTACCAGGCGCTGTTTCGCGATCGCTCGATCGCCAAATGCTACGAGGCGATTGCCCCATGGCGGCAGGATCTGGCCATGCCACTGGTGCGGCGCTCGCGGCTGACCGAGAGCGCCGCCTTCATGCAGATGGTCGAAACCGGCGGCGTGCCGAATGCCGAAACGGCGATCGCGATCATCGAGCGCCACGGCGACCTCGCGCGTTATCGCCTGGAGCCGCTGACCGGCCAGAAGCACCAGTTGCGCGTCCACATGGCGGCACTCGGCGTCGGTATCGTCAACGACCGCCTGTATCCGGTGCTGCAACCTGCGCCGCCGGCGCAGCAGGCGGCAGAATACCGGTATCCGTTGCAGCTGCTGGCGCGTGAACTGGCGTTTCGCGATCCCGTCACGGGCGCTGCACGGCATTTCGAAAGCGGCCTGTCGCTGCATTTCCCGTAGCGCCGGCAGCACCCGGTGCAAGCGGCGCCTAACGCTCCAGAAAGAACCGCATCATTTCATGGGATGCATCCGGGCCATAGGCGTCGCTGTGGGTAGCGGCGGCGTCCCCACCGCTCCAGGCATGGCCGGCGCCATGCACCATCCACTGCTCAGAGAAAATCCGCGCGTCGGCGGCGACCTGCACCGTGCGGGTGTAGCCGGGTTTGCTGCCCTGACGGGGCACCGTCTCGACATAGCGGTGGCCGTTGTGCGCGCGAAATGGCCCGCTTGCCAGGAATTGCGCGGCGTGCGTTGCATGCACCATATTGTCCTCGCTGCCATGAAAAACGATGGTCGGAATCTGGCTGTGCATGGGATGCGCGCCATAGCTGGCCATCGTGCCGTGCTGCATCGCAATCATGGCCGACATGAAGTCACGTGCGGCGCCATGCGGCATGCCGGAATGAATGCCTAGCGCGGCATACAGTTCAGGATACTTGACCGCCAGCTTTGCCGCCATTGCACCGCCTGCCGAAAAACCGGCGACGTAGACGCGCTCGGTCGCAATGCCATGGCTGCTCAGCACATGGCGCGTCAGGTCGGCAATGATGGCCGGCTCGCCCTGCTCGCGCTGCTGATGTGCCGCTTCGTACCAGTTCCAGCATCTTGCGCCGTTGGCCTGCGTCGACTGCTGCGGGTAAAGCACGAAACAGCCATGCTGGTTACCATACTGATTCATCCTCGTAGCGGTAGCAAAATCTTCGGCGTCCTGATGACAGCCATGCAGCATGACGAGCAATGGCCGTTTTGCAGGGGGCTGTTTTTCTGGAATGAACAGCAGATAGTCGCGGTCGCCAAAAGACGAGGCGTGATGGGCGCGAATGAATCGGGCTGGCTGCGGTGCCGTTGCTGTCCGTGTGGCGCGTGGTACACGTTCGGCTGCGGAAGCTGCTCGTTTTTTGATAGCTGCGGCAGGCGCTCGTTTGGTTGTAGGGCTCATGATGCGAAATACGTGACGTGGCCTCCCACGTGGTTCATCCACGTGGCAGGCCGCTGGTGAAAGTGATTTTCGGAGGTATTGGAAAACTTGAGAGGCAGAGCAAATGACAAGGGACGACATGCGGGCAAGGCCCAGGCACTCCCCGGAAAAACGGGACGCAGAAACAGGGAAGTCACTTCAACGCGCCTTCCCTGAATCGGCATACAGAACTGTTTACGTTCGCTTGACCATCGCTGGAAAGCGAACCGAATTGTCATTACACGGCAATTTCCTTACGCATTAAGGCAGTCACGAGCGAGCAGGCCTTGCACTTCAAAGCACTACACATGGCGTGCTTGCGAGGCGGCGAAAAATCTGCCTGGGCAAGCCGCTGCGCAATGCTGACCTGAGGCGTTCGCTTCGACACCTGTTGCTGTGTCATGACGCCAAACTGCCGCATGACGGATTCGTATTACAGCGTCTTGCCTGGCTGCTTTGGTGCCGACGCGCCTTGTGGCGGCTGTTGCTGCGAACTACCGTTTTGCTGTGGTGCCTGGTCGTTGATCGGCTTCGTCAGTTTTTCGAAAGCAGCCTTCTGGCGCTGCGTGACCTTGTCGGTTTCTTCAGCACCGCGCCGTGCGACTTCTTCGGCAACTGCAGCGGCTGTACGGGATGTCTCCGGTACATGCTGCTCGGCAGTCTTCGACAGTTCGGCTTGCACGCCGGCGCTGATGTTGCTCAGGTGCTGTTGATAAGCACGGACTTTTTCCGCCACTGGCTGCACTTGTGCTGCAGCGATCGACATGTATTCGGTCGGTGTGTTCGATTCGATCAGCTGATGTGCACTGTTGATTGCCTCTTCCATGATGGTCTGTGCAACCTGCACGTTCAGTTGGCCGACGCGCTGGACGCCGTCGAACATTTTCTTCGACAGCTCGGCGATGAAGGAAAACTGGGCGTTAAGATGGGATTTCAACGCTGGTGGAACTTCTTGTTTGGAAAACGCTAGCATGATGATGCCTTTCGGTGAGTAGATTAATTTAAGGAATGCAGAGACCTGTTGGAAACATGATCGGCACATCGCTGTAAGCATGGTGAACAACGGCGATGCTGCACTTGCATTTTTGCTGACCTGTCTCTTGTCTCGCATGTAAGAGACCGGTGTGATTTCGCCAAGTTCCTGGATTTTGCGAAAATATCCCGCACCGCACCATTAACCCTGCATTCGTATGACAGAAGTCAATTCAACTTATTTTTCGTAAATTTTCTCGTTATTGCATTGCATCATTTGCATTTCTGCCGATATAACTTGCTCCTTCACGACCGCTTCCTATACTGAGTCAGGCACGGTCGACGGAGAACATGATGAAACTGCAAATAAACCATTTCTGGCAGCACCATGCTGCACCCCATGCACCGCTTCACGTCGACGACAGGTGGCGCAACGTTGGCTACGCTGCGCTGCTTGTTGCCGGTGTTCCGGCCGTGGTCGCGGCCACAATGTTTGCAGTGCATTATCTTTACGATGGCATGATGTGGCTGCTGCCGACCTGACCGGACATGCGGGGTGATGAAGGGCTTGCGTCAAGACAGTTGTCTGCGTGGCGCGCCTACGTGAGGTGACACGCCAGCGGGTGTGAATTGCGCAGCGCTTGCTTGAAACAAGATGAAGACGGGAATGTAGAGGGATTGCGATTTGTCGGTGACGGCAATGCGCAGTTTCGTACCCTAGGAAAATCCTTTCTACATTACAAGTTCATTCATGCAGCGATCTTCTTCTCACAGTGACAGCGGCATACAGCCGTTCGCCGCCAAGGCTTCCCCAACGCCGCTTTTGCCGGCGGGGCTGGCAACAACACAGGCGGCTTTAATGTCGCCCGACATTTCCGTTGAAGCGAATTTATCGCCGCAATCCAATGCGGTGCTGTCCCTTGCAGCACGCTCTCAGGTCGATGCCGGCGTGCCGCCAACCGGCAAGACGCCGACTGCTGGCCAACCTTTGCCGGAACACCCGCCCCTGTCGAAAGAAGTCGGCATTCGGCCCGCGTGCGTGCGCAAGGCCGGTTTTCTGCCGCCAGACCCGATTGCCTGTGAACTCGATCACGACGTTGCAGCGCTGGCAGAGCGGTTGACGGCACCGCTCGACCTGGCAGCACGCACGCGCCTGACCACACAGGTCGCCACGCTCAGGCGGGGCATCGACGCCCTCATCGCCGTGACGATTGACGCTGCGCAGCGTGGCCAATACTGTCATCGGCTGGCTTTTCACGCGCCTGCATTCAATGCGTTCCTGCACCGGCACCGGCCGGCGATCGCCCGGGTGATCGCGGCTTGCGCCCTGCCGGATCCAAAACGGCGCCAGCCGCTGGCGGCTGCATTGTCCACCCTTGCACACGGCTATCTACTGTGTACCCACGACCTGCAGAACGGCCTGAATCCCGGCGCCAGGACGGCAAAAGGAAATCTGCGCTTCGACGATTTCCCACTGTCCCTGGCAATCGTCGATGGCGCGCAAAGCCGCTCGGTACTCGATGCCGTGTGGTGCGGCAGCGCTGTCATTGTCCTCATCGGCATCGACGACCTGGTGTCGCCGCAAGTCGATCCTGCCACGGCGGGCGGGACGTCGAGACTGCAGTCGGCAGGTTTTGAATCCTGCAGCATCGTGCACAAGCAGGCCGGTGTGTTTTTGCAAAAATTATTCGTGGAACTCGTGCATCTCGAAGAAAAACGTTTTATTGCACATGACTTCATTTCCGACTGCGGCACCCTGCGCGGTACGTCTGCCGTGGCTGCCTACGATAGCCTTTCCTACCTGTCGCTCATGTACAGTGAAAGCCATGACCAGATGCTGCTGGTCGACCCGCAACTCCAGGCCTGGCTCGACAGTGCCGCAGCCTGGCGCGGCAGCGCGCTCCCGGGCAGTTCGGGTACCAGGCTGCAACGCGGCGAATTGGAACAGGTGGCGCTCGCCCTGATGCAAGGCGGTTTGCTGGGGCCGCATGCATCCGCTTGCGGCATCTGAAGCGGGCATGACGAAGGCTGGTGGAACGCACCGCACCGCGCAGCTTGCCCGACGCAGCGCCCGCCGCGCCCTGGGTGCCGCGACGGCCGTGCCGCGGATCGCCAAGCCCGTTGCGGCAGAGCGGCGTTACTGCAGGTCCTGGCGGATCACCGCTGCCATGTCTTCGAGTACGTCGGGCGTTATGCCTGCCGTTTCGATTTCCACGCGGCGGTTGCGGGCGCGACCTTCGGCAGTCGAATTGTCGGCGACGTGATCGCCGGCAGCCTTGTACTCGATGTGCATCTTGCGGGGATGAATGCCATTGTTTGCCAGGAGCAACCGCGCATTCAGGGCGCGTTGCAAGGCGATTTCCCGATCGATCTGGTTTGCATTCGCCGCGTCGGTGCGACCCCGGATGTCGATGCGCTTGCCGGCGCGCGCTGCCTGCAGCAATTGCAGCTGCAGGGATTTCGATGGATGGAAATCGGTTTTTGCAAAGCCGTGCATCACGCGAAAGATCATCCCCGTATCCTGGATGACGATGGTTTCCCGGGCAGTCCTGCTGGCCATGGTCAGGGGCGGCGTCTGCAGCCTCGACCTGGCCTTGGCCGCGCCCGCCACGCTTCGGGCGGCCGGTGATTTTGCCGGCGATGCCGATGGCGCCGATGATTCCGATGGTGTTATTGCGGCCGGTGCAGCCACGGCGGCGGCGTCGGCCACGCTCGGCGCCGGCGGTGCAGCAGGTTTCTGTTGCAGCCGGCTCTTGAGATCGGACAGTTCGCTGCCGAGTTCGAGGATCTTCTGCATCAGCGTCGAGCGCTCCTGTTCGTGCGCCTGCCGTTCGAGCAGGGCTGCATTCAGGCTGGCGACCTGACCGTTCGGCGGCGCCGGCGTGGCGTTTTCGCTTTCAAAGGCAACCGGCGCCCTGGCGGCGCAACTGCAGATCAGAACGGAGGCAATTGAGATTCCGAGAATTTTTCGCTTCATGATTTTCCAGAATAAAGGATGAGTCGGCGGTGGCACAATGCATGCGGAGCGGCCGCAATGAATGATCGCGCGCGGTCCACCGGAGTTGACTTTGTGACACGAAAGCAGCGCCGCAGAAACGACATTTGCCTTGGCAAAACCGGAATTCGAAAGCAAGCGCCGGGGTGCGGACCTGGCGCAGGACTGCTACCGTGGTCGTTATTGAAGCAGACCAGAACGGAGCAGACACCATGTCCAAAGCAGCCAGCCAGACCACAGCAGAAACTCTAGCCGACCCGCGCTGGGCCGCCGTGATAGCGCGCAACCCTGATGTCGAGGGTCAATTCTTTTATTCTGTTAAGACGACTGGCGTGTTCTGCCGGCCGTCTTGCGCCGCACGCACGCCATTGCCGGAAAACGTTTCCTTTCATGCGAGTGCAGCCGCGGCGCAGGCAGCCGGCTACCGCGCCTGCCTGCGCTGTCAGCCCACTGCGGCACCGCTGGCGCAGCGCCAGGCCGATCTGGTGGCGCAGGCCTGCCGCTACATCGATGGCTGCGATCACCTGCCGGCGCTGGCCGAGTTGGCGCAGGTGGCCGGTGTGAGTGCGCATCACCTGCACCGGCTCTTCAAGACCGTCACCGGCGTGACGCCGGCGGCCTACGCACCGGCGGCCAGACACGCCAGGCTGCGCCACGAACTGCGCGACACTGCCTCCATCACGGCTGCAATCCATGAAGCCGGCTATGGCTCGCAGGCGCGTTTTTACGCCGTTGCCGACCAGGTGCTGGGCATGACGCCACGCGCCTATCGCGAGGGCGGCCGCGACATGCCGATCGAATACGCGCTCGGCACCTGTGGGCTGGGGGCCATTCTGGTGGCTCCCAGCGAACGCGGTGTCTGTCACATCGCTTTGGGTGACGATGCGGCCAACCTCCTGGCCGTCTTGCAAACGCGCTTTCCGAAGGCATTGCTGGAAGCCGGCACTGCCGGCTTCAACGCAATGGTCGCTGCAGTGGTGGCCTTCGTCGATGCGCCCGCTACCGGCCTGGATTTGCCGCTCGACCTGCGCGGCACGACTTTCCAGCTGCGCGTCTGGCAAGCCCTGTGTGCGATTGCACCGGGACAGACGGCCAGCTATGCCGAAATTGCCCGGCGCATCGGCGCACCCCGTGCCGTTCGCGCGGTGGCAACCGCGTGCGCTGCAAATACGCTGGCCGTCGTCGTTCCCTGTCACCGCGTGGTGCGCAGTGACGGCAGCCTTTCAGGATATCGCTGGGGTGTGGAACGAAAACGCCTGCTGCTGTGCCTGGAGGCGCAGTCGGCAGGCGCCGCGCCTGATGCATCGGGCACATCGGGAGCATCGGTCGCGCGACCGGATGGATCGGCCGGCAGCGGCGCACCGGTGGTGCCGGCCGACGCAGGACCATGACCCCCATTACCCGATCAGCAACGGCCGATTTCTAGAACAGATTTGGAAATGTTGTATGCGAGATGCGTATCGATTCGGGCCGCAGTGCAAGGCGCAGGGAGCGCCGTGCAGCGGGCTGCACCAGCGCGCTGCAACGCCGCAACGTGGTTCGAAGCGGTGCGTGGCGCGCGTATGCCATTACGAAATCTGCTCTAGGTGCGCAGCGATTCGAGCATCGCATGCAACTGCTCGATGTCGTAAGGCTTGGCCAGCGAATGGGCAGGAAAACCGACATTTGCCGTCAGTGCCGCACCATAACCCGAAGCGAAGATCACCTGTACGTCGGGCTGTTGCGCAACCATCCGGCGGGCCAGGTCGATGCCCGACATGCCGGGCAGGCGCACGTCGGTCAACAGCACGTCGAACTGCGCAGCAGCCATGCGCTCCAGAGCATCTTCCGCGCTGCCGACCGCGGTGGTGGCATGACCGAAGGTATCGAGCAGCTCGCAAACCAGCTGGCACAAGTCGGCATTGTCTTCGACCAGAAGAATGCGCAATGGCGGCGGTGCGCGCGTCGCCTCCGCATGCGGCGATTGCGGTCCCGACAGCGAGGGCGGCGCCGTCACGTCCTGAACGGTTGCCGGCAGCGACGGCGCACCGGCCAGGCTGTTGCGGATCTTGCGCGCGAGCTGATCGCGCCGATACGGCTTGCTGAGCAGGTCGACGCCCGGATCGAGCCGGCCGCCATGCACGATTGCATCCTGCGTGTACCCGGAGGTAAACAGGACGGCCAGTTCCGGCAGCAGCAGGCGCGCCTGTCGCGCCAGCTCCGGGCTGCGCAACGGCCCCGGCATGACCACGTCGGTAAACAGCAGGTCGACCCGAACGCCGCTTTTCAGTGTCGCCAGGGCGCTTGCGCCATCGTTTGCCTGCAGCACGCGGTAGCCCAGCGTCGTCAGCGTATCGACGACCGTTGCCTGCACGCCCGCATCGTCCTCGACCACGAGGATCGTTTCGCTGCCGCCCTCGACCGGCCCTTGCGGCGCCGGTTGCAGCGGTGCCTCGGTTTCGCACGAACGCGGCAGGTAGATGCAAATCGCGGTGCCCTGCTCCGGCTCGCTGTAGATCTTGATATGGCCATGGCTCTGCTTGACAAATCCGTAGGCCATCGACAGACCGAGCCCGGTGCCTTCGGCCTTGGTGGTGAAGAACGGCTCGAATGCCTTTTGCAGGATTTCCGGCGACATGCCGGCACCGGTGTCGGATACTTCCAGCAAGACATAGTCGCCGGCCGGCACCGCGTCGGCCATGCTGCTGTTGCCAAGCGGCGCATTGCCCACCGCGATCGTCAGGCGGCCTGCGCCCTCCATCGCGTCGCGGCTGTTGATGGCCAGGTTAAGGATCACGTTTTCGATCTGGCTGGGGTCGGCCAGGGTGTTCCAGAGGCCGTCGGCAATGGTGGTCTCGACCTCGATCGATTCGCCCAGCGCACGCCGCAGCAGATCGTTCATGTCCTGCACCAGCCGGCCGAGGTTGACGACGATCGGCTGCAATGGCTGGCGCCGTGCGAAGGCCAGCAGCTGCGACGAGAGTTTCGCGCCGCGGGTCACCGCCGCGGTGGCGATCTCGAGCCGCTTGCCGGCCACCGGATCGGCACCGAGATGCGATTGCAGCAGATGCAGGTTGCCACCGATGATGTGCAGCACGTTGTTGAAGTCGTGCGCCACGCCGCCGGTGAGCTGGCCGATGGCTTCCATTTTCTGCGACTGGTGCAGGGCTTCCTCGGCGCGGGCGCGGCGGTCGATTTCCTCGATCACCCGGTGCTCCAGGGTGTCGTTGAGCACGCGCAGCTGGTCGACACTGTCGACGCGCTGGCTGATGTCGGCGAAGGTGCACAGCGCACCTTGCAGCTGGCCGTCGCGCCAGATCGGATGGACCCGGTACTCGACCGGAAAGCGGCTGCCGTCGATACGGAAAAAGAATTCGTGCTCGACATGCGCTGCCTGGCCGGTCTGCGCGGCCAGGTAGATCGGACACAGCTCGCGCGGATAGGCGCTGCCGTCGCCATGGGAGTGATGGATGACGTCATGCAGCTTGCGACCGAGCGCTTCGGCCTCATGGCGGAAGCCGAGCATGCGCAAGAAGCCGCGGTTGCACAAGGTCGTGGCACCGGTGCGGTCGACGGAATAGAAACCTTCCTCCGTCGAGTCGAGCAGCAGGCGAATGAATTCGGTGTTTTCATATACCTGCCGCTCGGTCGACGCCAGCGCCTCCTCGACGAGCTTGCGCTCGGTGATGTCGAAAGCCACGCCGACATAGCGGCGCAGCCGGGCGATGCCGTCGCCCAGCACCTCGCCGCGCCGTGCCAGCCAGCGCTTCTCGCCGGTATCGGCGCGGCGGATGCGAAATTCCGCATACGCCAGCGGATTGCTGCGATTGACCTTGGTTGCATTGGCGAGCAGGTGACGGTCTTGCGGCTCGACCAGCTCGACCGCCATCGACACCGTCAGCTCGACATCCGGTGCGAAGCCCCACAACGCCCGGTAGGTGTCGGAGGCGATCAGGGCATCGGTCGCCGGAAACCATTCGAAGGTACCGACGCCGCCGGCTTCGTGGGCAATGCGCAGGCGTTCCTCGACAGCGGCGCGCTCGGTGACGTCGACGCCCTCGACGAAGATGCCGGTCACCGCGCCGCTGCCGTCGCGTACCGGCTGGTAGACGAAGTCGAGCAACCGGTGCGCGGCAAGCTGCCCGGCCTGATCCTCCAGAAAAATTTCGACGTTCTTGCCGACGTATGGCTTGCCAGTCTCGAAGCAGGTATCGAGCAGATCGATGAAGCCCTGCGCGACAACCTCGGGGAAGACATCGACGACCCGTCTGCCCATCAGGTTGCGCTTTCCGGTCAGGCGCATGTAGGAAGCGTTGGCGAACTCGAAGACATGCTCCGGGCCGCGGGTCAGCGCCATGAAGCCGGGCGCCTGTTCGAACAGGTTTTTAAGGAATTGCGATTCCTCGCGCAGGCGCACCGCCAGCGCGTTGGCGGCACTGCGTTCGCTTGTCAGCGTGCGCGTTAGCTGCTGCACCGATTGTTTCTGCTCGTCGTGCATGCGCTCGGCCAGCAGCCGCGCGGTCGTCTCGACGACATTGCACATCACGCCGCCGATGCTGCCATCGTCATCGCGTACCGGTGTGTAGAACAGATCGGACCAGGTGCCGCTGCCGAAAACATTCTGGTCCCTGAGCGACAGCACCGCATCGCGACAGGCCGCATCGAAAGCATTTCCATCCCAGCGCCACAACGCCGGCCAATGCTCTGCCACCGGCGCGCCGAGCGCTTGCGGATGGCGTGCACCGGCCAGCGCGGCAAACGCCGTGTTGTAGAACAATATGCGGGCCGGCCCCCAGATCAGGAACATCGGCAGCGGCGTGTCCAGCACGACCTGCGCGATCGTGCGCAGGGCGTGCGACCAGTCCCGCGGCGGGCCGAGCAGCGTTTCTGGCAAGTCGTCGAATCCAGGCACGGGCATCAGCATCGGGCCGGCCTGTAGCGAGCGCAGTTCAGGGGTGTCGTTCAAGGATGTCGTGTGCGGTTTGCGGGATGAAGTCTACGCGTGGGAGGGTGCATTGAATGCCACGTCGTTTTGATGCCAGGCACGCATGCATGGCGGTGCGGCGTACCCGAGTGTGCATGGTTGTGCCCAAAAACAATGTGCGATACCGAACAGACTGTGGACCGCTTCACGCGTACTTTGCAATAATACGCCAATGCAACATTGAATCCTCGGTGCGGCAACGGCGTGTACGCTCATTTTCTGGAGAACATCATCAACATATCCCGCAAACTAACGGCTGGCACTTTCGCATTGCTGTCGCTCGCGCCATTGGCAATGCTGCATCAGTACGCGCAGGCGCAGCAGTATAACAACGCCGCCGGCCCGCGCATCGATGGCTTCAACGTCGACGAAGTGCGTCGTCTGGTACCGGGAGCCGAACTGAATTTCGATCTGTACGGCAGCCCAGGCGGCAGCGCCTCGTTGCGCATCGCCGGCGCGCAGCGCAACCTGAACCTCGCCGAGGTCGAGCCGGGCCAGTACTCGGGCACCTATACCATCAGCAGCCGCGACAAGATCACCGGCCGCAGCGCCGTCACCGGCAATCTGCGCATCGGCAACCAGGTCGCCAGCGCCGTGCTGTCCGAATCGCTGCTGGTCGGTGTCGGTCAGCACAGCCAGAACCGCGGGCCCGGTCCGGCACCGCAGATTTCCCGCTTCGAGGTGCAGCCGAGTGCAGACCTGGGCGGCGGCAGCGAGTTGCCATTCACCCTGCGCGGCACGCCCGGCGGCAAGGCCGACCTTGCCATCGGCGGCACCAAGGGCAGGTTCTTCCTGCAGGAAGTCCAAAGCGGCGAATACACCGGCACCTATACCGTCAAGCGCAGCGACCGGATCTCGGCAAACAGCCCCGTGACGGCAAACCTGCAGGTCGGCCAGCGCATCACCTCGGCAACGCTGGGCCGGCCGCTGATGCTGGCAAATTCGGCGCCGGCACAGCTCGCCGCACCAGTGCAGCAGGCCCGCCAGCAGCGCATCTGCAACACCTGCGGCGTGGTCGAAGCGGTCAACCAGGTCGACGTCAAGGGTGACGGCAGTTATCTGGGCACCATCGGCGGCGGCGTCGTCGGCGCGCTCCTGGGCAGCCAGGTCGGCAGCGGCAACGGTCGCACCGCAGCGGAAATCGCCGGCGCGCTCGGCGGCGCCTATGCCGGGCGCGAGGTAGAAAAAAATACGCGCAAGACGGCGCACTTCGAGGTGCTGGTGCGCCTGCAGAACGGCGGCGCGCAGACCGTGTCCTTTGCAGCCGATCCCGGCTACCGGGTCGGCGAGAAGGTGCGTCTGGCCGACGGCACGCTCACGCGCGACCAGTAACCGGGCCGCCGCGCCTGCCCGGCGCAGCGCAAATCGCGCCGATCACCGCGGCGCCGTGCAGACGGCGTCGCGTTTTTTTATTGGAAAGCGCGGCCACGCGC
>JANXSS010000005.1 GCA_025356535.1 Herminiimonas sp. | reverse complement strand
ATGGCTCGAATAGATGGAGACGACGCGCCCGCGCTCCTGGCCCGGTGCGGCGTTGAGGCCTGCCAGCCAGGGGTTGCAGGCTGCGTCGGCGTCGTCGCCGGTTCTGCACATCTGCTGCGCATTCCGGCCAAGGCCAAATTTCGCCAGCCCGGTGCCCCGGTGCGGCGTACCCAGGGTGATCAATCCGGCGACCTGCTGCCAGCCATGCTCACGCAGCCAGGCCCGTGCCACCAGGCCACCCATGCTGTGCGCCACGATTACGACCTGCGTAGCGCCGGCCGCCCGGCACAGCAGATCGACGGCGCGGCCTACCTGCGGCAGGTAGCCATCGATGTCGCAGAGCACCGGCTCCAGGTCCACTCCATGATATGAAATGCCGGCCGCCTCGAGCGCACGCGCCAGGGGTCGCCAGTAGCCGCTGTTGCACCCATAGCCATGAATGAAAAGCACCGGCAGGCCACGGCCATGAATTGCCGGCGATGCGCCCAGCCGGCAAAATGGCATGTGCCAGGAAGAGCTGAGCAGCGTGGCCCGCAACTCATCGAGGTAGGCGCGGAGCAACGCCGGCACCATGCTCGTCGCAGTCGCAACCGTCGTAACGGTCGGAGAATCGGAGGGAAAACGCCCGGCAATGCGAAAGTTATTTGCCACGATCGCGGCACGCACCAGCAGCACGCAGCCGACGCCGGAAAGCGCCGCCAGCACTGCCGGCACCTGCGGCCAGCGGTACCGGATGGCCAGCGCAAGAAGGATTGCCACGACAAGCTGCACCAGCAGCAGTATCCGGGTGATCCGGGCAATCATGTTTAATCTGCGAGCATCGGAGAAAGGGTGGCGCAGCGGCCGGTCATGCAGTCAGGCAGTCGCACCTTGCAACGCATGCGGCGCTTGCCCGGGTCGAGTGCAACGTAAGCCACTGCAAGGCCCATCGTCATGCCGATGGCGCATTCAACCCGGCACTGTCGACGATGCGCGTGCCGGCAAGCCGGTCATGCAGGAATTGCCGCTGCGGATCGAACCACGCGGTTGCAATCCAGGCGCACATGCCCAGGAAAATGACGGCAATGCTCGGCCAGCCCTGCAAGCCGAATGCGGCGTCGATTGCCATGGCCGGCAGAAACCACATCCATGCCAGGCAATAGCGCAGCAGGGCCCGCCGCACCGGCAAGCGGACCTGCCCGGGCGGGCATATCTTGAGGTGCCAGGTTTTCATGGCGAGCGTCTGGCCGCTGCGGCACCAGAAGAAAATGAAGTAGGCGCCGATGACGAAGAACAGCCAGGCCTGGCGCGTATGGCGCAACGCCAGTGCGTGCCGGCTCTGTGTCAGCGTGTCGAGCAGCCAGTCGGCGATGAACACCACGCCGAACAGCAGCAGCGATTCATAGAGCATGCAGGCGAGCCGCCGTTTGATCGAAGGCGTCGTCAGCGCAGGTTGTGCAGTCGCAGCAGGCGTCAAGGTTCAGCGCTCGCCAATTGGCGTCGTTGCGGCAGCCGGCGCGACCGGCACGGCTGCCGCAGGAGCGGGAGCGGACGGCGTCGGGACGGCGCCCGTTGCAGAGGACGAAGGGGATGCCGGAGCAGGGGCCGAAGGTGCAGGAGGTGGTGCAGCAACGTGGCTGCCGACCGGCGCACCGGCGTGCCCCGCCGCCGAATTCGGCAACACCGATTGCTGCAGCACCGGCTTGGAGGCGGACTTTATCGGCGCCACGGTCTTGGGCTTGCTGTGCACCGCGGGAAGCGCGGCAACCTTGTTCTTTGCCGCTTCCGCGGCCAGGGTCTTTTTCTGCTCTTCAGGCAGCTGCTGGTATTGCTGCCACTGCGCCGATTTCTGATCGGTATTGAGTTTCTTGGTCCGGGCGTAGCTTTCGCGCGCTACCCGGCGCTGCTCCGGCGTCAGGGCGACCCAGGCGCGCATGCGTTCCTGCATGCGGCCCTGGTCATCCGGCTTCATCGTCACATAGCGGCGGCTGATTTCCAGCCACTTCGACTTGTGCGGCGCATCGAGCTTGTCCCATTCGGTGACAAGCGGCGACAGCGCCTGTTGCTGCGGTGCCGACAATTCTTTCCAGCTCGGGTTGACGATGGCTGCCTTGCCGGGCGGCTTTGCCGCAACGGCATGGTCGCCCGCGCCGCCAGCGCCGGCGGCCACGCTGACGCTGGCCAGTGCGCCGCCCAGGAAAACTGCAAGCGCCAGCCCGACGCCTGCACCCGCGTGCGGCATCCCGGCCAGGGTACGGCAGGCGCCACGCCAGGATTCGGAAGTCAAAATGCACGCCGCCCGCAGAAGGCGGGCGGCTCGGTCAATGCTGCGCGCACCCGCCATTACTCGGCTCGCTTGGCCAGATAGGCATTGAATCCATGGTCCAGGTAGGCAGACAGCGGCAGCTCGTCGGTCAGCACGGCAGCATCGATGTCGGCCAGATCGCTGATGCGCTGCTGCTGCGCCGACTGATACATGCCGACAAAAAGCGCAGCGCCCAGCACCAGGGGCGCGGCAACGCCCAGGCGACCGAGCCAGGACAGCGGTTGCTCGAAGAACGCGCCGCCGGAACCGGCCAGCACGCCTTGCGAGACGACGATGCGCGCCGGCGCATCTTTTTTCTTTCGTGCCATCGCAAGCTTGCGCGCCGCCGCAAGGCGTTCGACGGTCGGTGCCGGCAGGTGCTCGGCATGCTCGTTCAAGGCATGCCTGACCTTGTAGGCGAAATTGACTTCTTTCGCAGTCGCGGATTGATTCATAACGTGATTCCTTTGGCTCTTAGCGCAGTGGCCAGGGAATGTGTGGCCCGCGAACAGTGCGTCTTCACGCTGCCCTCGGAGCATCCCATCGCAGCGGCCGTCTCGGCCACATCCATATCCTGCCAATAACGCATCAGGAAGGCTTCCCGTTGACGCGTCGGGAGTTTTTGTACCTCGGCGTCGATTGCATTGAGGATCTGTTCGCGTTCGACCTTGTCGGCGCTGGACTCGGATGCCTGGGTGCCGTCTTCGGCCTCGTACGTCTCCAGTATATCGAAATCCTCGCTTTCGTCACGACTGCCGCCGAGGTTTGAAAACAGGCTGACCCAGGTGTTGCGCACCTTCTCGCGGCGGAAATAATCGTGAATCGTGTTCTGCAGGATGCGCTGGAACAGCATCGGCAGTTCGGCTGCCGGCTTGTCACCGTACTTGTCGGCCAGCTTGATCATTGCGTCCTGGACGATGTCGAGCGCGGATTCGTCCTTGCGAACGGCATATGCCGCCTGCTTGAATGCGCGACGTTCGACATTTTCGAGGAAGTCGGAAAGCTCTTTTTCAGTTGCCATGCGTTCCGGCGGGTGGGATGCGACGTTATTTAGGAATAATTGGGAACCAAACGTCGTTAGGCTTGCGTGTTTGCCTCGTGAAACTGCCCGAATACTAGCAAAAATGCGCGTGATTGTCCCCATGCCGTTTCCAAAATCATTGATTTCAAACGGTTTTCACTGCATTTGACTTGACCGCGATGGCGCTACCCATTACCGTATACGGCCCTGCGCCACAGCGCGGGGAACCCATGGTCCGATCGGTGACGGCGCAGAATGCCGCAGGCCGACCGGACGCGCTTTTACAATGTAAAGCTGTTTGCTCTGACCCGTGCCACAAGCGCGAGGAACCAGAACCGCCGCAACTGCATGCCCGGCCGAACGCGTCGCGTTTAGCGCCATCTCGAACCCCATCCACGGATGACACACGAGCTGGCGCGACCGCATCCACAAGTGACGTCAACCGCAGAAGCGCCGCCTGATTTCGCCAGGAATGAGCATCCGATCAATCTCCAATGGACCTTGAAAGGAATGCAACATGAATACCGTTGGCAATACTCCCAGCACCGCTTCAACAGAAATCACCGGCGCCGAAATCCTGGTGCGCTGCCTCGCCGAAGAAGGTGTGGAACACGTGTTCGGGTATCCGGGCGGCGCGGTTCTCTACATCTACGACGCCATTTTCAATCAGGACAAGTTCCAGCACATCCTGGTGCGCCACGAACAGGCGGCCATCCATGCAGCCGACGCCTATTCGCGCAGCTCCAACAAGGTCGGCGTCGCCCTGGTGACGTCCGGGCCTGGCGTGACGAATGCCGTGACAGGCCTGGCCACGGCTTACATGGATTCGATACCGATGGTGATCATTTCCGGCCAGGTGCCATCGCATGCGATCGGCCAGGATGCATTCCAGGAATGCGACACCGTCGGCATCACCCGGCCCTGCGTCAAGCACAACTTCCTGGTCAAGGATGTCAAGGACCTGGCGCTGACGATCAAGAAGGCGTTCTATATTGCCAGGACCGGCCGGCCCGGCCCGGTTCTGGTCGACATCCCCAAAGACATCTCGATGCACAAGTGCGCCTATGCGTACCCGAAGGAAATCGAAATGCGTTCCTACAAGCCGGTCGAAAAGGGTCATTCGGGCCAGATCCGCAAGGCCGTGCAACTGCTGCTGACGGCCGAGCGGCCGATGATCTATTCGGGCGGCGGTGTCATCCTGGCCAATGCTTCGCCGGAACTGAACCGCCTGGTCGACACGCTCGGTTTTCCGGTGACGAACACGCTGATGGGCCTGGGTGCCTACAAGTCGTCGAGCGAGCGCTTCGTCGGCATGCCCGGCATGCACGGCACCTATGAAGCCAACATGGCAATGCAGCACTGCGACGTGCTGATCGCCATCGGCGCACGCTTCGACGACCGCGTGATCGGCAACCCGAAACATTTCTCCTCGGTGCCGCGCAAGATCATTCACATCGACATCGACCCCTCGTCGATTTCCAAGCGCGTCAAGGTCGACATTCCGATCGTCGGCAACGTCAAGGACGTGCTGCTGGAGATGCTGTCCCAGATCGAGGCAGCCGAGACCAGGCCGAGCCCGGTCGCGCTGGCGGACTGGTGGAAGCAGATACAGGAATGGCGTGGCCGTGATTGCCTGAAGTACCCGACCTCCGACACCGTCATCAAGCCGCAATCGGTCGTGCAAAAAGTCTGGGAAGTCACCGGCGGCGATGCCTTCGTTACCTCCGACGTCGGCCAGCATCAGATGTGGGCGGCGCAGTACTACGGTTTCGACAAGCCGCGCCGCTGGATCAATTCCGGCGGTCTTGGCACCATGGGTGTCGGCCTGCCGTACGCCATGGGCGTGCAGATGGCAAATCCTGGCGCGACGGTTGCCTGCATCACCGGCGAAGCCTCGATCCAGATGTGCATCCAGGAGCTGGCCACCTGCAAGCAGTATCACCTGACGCCGAAGATCATCCTGCTCAACAACCGCTTTCTCGGCATGGTGCGGCAATGGCAGCAGATCGACTACGGCTCGCGTTACTCCGAGTCGTACATGGATTCGCTGCCCGACTTCACGATGCTGGCGGAATCCTTCGGCCATGTCGGCATGAAGATCGAAAACCCGGCGGATGTGGATGGCGCCCTGAAAGAAGCCTTCGGCATGAAGGATCGCCTGGTGTTCATGAACTTCATCACCGACCAGACCGAAAACGTCTGGCCAATGGTCAAGGCCGGCAAGGGCCTGACCGAAATGCTGCTCGGCTCGGAGGACCTCTGATCATGCGCCATATCGTCTCCGTACTGCTGGAAAATGAAGCCGGTGCGCTCTCGCGCGTGGTGGGCCTGTTCTCTGCCCGTGGCTACAACATCGAAACGCTGACTGTTGCCCCGACCGAAGACGCAACGCTCTCGCGCATGACGATCGTCACCAACGGGTCCGACGACGTGATCGAACAGATCACCAAGCACCTGAACCGCCTGATCGAAGTGGTCAAGGTGGTGGACCTGACC
>JANXSS010000500.1 GCA_025356535.1 Herminiimonas sp. | reverse complement strand
GCGACTCGACGACATAGCCCAGCGGCAGGATGTAGATCTCCTCGCCGACCCGCACCGACATGCCGTCGAGAATGGCCAGTGTCAGCGGCAGTGAAATCGAAATGGTGGTGCCGAAGCCGCGCGCCGAGCGGATGTCGACGGCGCCGCCCAGTGCGCCGATGTTGCGCTTGACGACATCCATGCCGACGCCGCGCCCCGAGATGTCGGTGACTTCCTCGGCGGTCGAAAAACCGGGTGCGAAGATCAGCTGCCAGACGTCGGCGTCGCTCATGGCTTCGTCGGCCGCCAGCCCCTGCTCGCGCGCCTTGGCCAGGATGCGCTCGCGCGAGAGGCCGCCGCCGTCGTCGGTGACCTCGATGACGATGTTGCCGCCCTGGTGACTGGCCGACAGCGACAGCCGGCCGGTCTCGCCCTTGCCGGCGGCAGTGCGCTGGGCCGGCAGTTCGATGCCATGGTCGATGCTGTTGCGAACCAGGTGCGTCAGCGGATCGACGATGCGTTCGATCAGGCCCTTGTCGAGCTCGGTCGCCGCGCCGCTGGTGACGAATTCCACCTTCTTGCCCAGCTTTGCCGCCAGATCACGCACCATGCGCGGAAAGCGCGAGAACACGTACTCCATCGGCATCATGCGAATCGACATCACCGCTTCCTGCAGATCCCGGGTGTTGCGCGTCAGCTGGCTCACGCTGTTCATGAGGCGCTCGTGGCGCATCGGATCGAGCGCATCGGTGCGCTGCTCGATCATCGCCTGGGTGATCACGAGTTCGCCCACCAGGTTGATGAGCTGGTCGACCTTCTCGATGCTCACGCGAATCGATGTCGATTCGCTCACGGCGGGTTTTTCGGCATCGCGACGCGCCGCAGCGCGCTTGTCATCGGCCGCGGTGCCGGTCGCCTCCTCGCCGTGTGCATCGACGCCGGCGCCGTTCGGCATTGCATCGGCAGCAGTCGCAGTCGAAAAAGCGGCAAGCGGCGCGAAAAAGCCATAGCCCTGCGCATCTTCCTGCGCCTTCTGTGCGGCTTCCGCGCGCGCTGCCAGCAGCGGCGAACCCGCCAGCTGGACTTCGTTCAGCGGCTCGAAAAATCCGTAGCCCTGCTGCGCCTGCGCATCGGTCGGCGCGTCGGCTGCCGGCTGCTCGGTAATGCGCACGTCTTCGGCTGCCACCAGGAAGGTGCAGATGTCGAGGATCGCATTGCTGTCTTGCGTCGTCTGCAGCATGAAGCGCGCGCCGCCGGTGGCAGCGGTCGATGTCACCAGCGTGCCGAACAGGCCGAGCTCGGCGGCCAGGGCGTGGCTGTCGGAGGGCGGCATTGCCGGCAGTTCGATGCAGAAGTGCCGCATGCCCGCCGCGACCATCGCCGGTGGCAACTTGTGCACCGCGCCGTGCGGCACCTGCGCCAGCGCCTGCAGCCGGGCACGCACGCGCGCAACAGTCGCCTGGTCGACGGCGGTATGCAGCCGGTGCCCGTCGAGCTGCATCTTCAGCGTGTCCTTGGCTTCCAGGAAAGCGTCGACATGCTCCGCCGTCAGCGCCATCTCGCCCTTGCGCAGCAGGTCCAGCAGCGTCTCGAGCACATGGGTGATGTCGGTCAGGTCGGTAATGCCAAAGGTGCCGGCGCCGCCCTTGATCGAATGCGCGGCCCGGAAGATCGCATTGAGGTCTTCGTCATCGGGCGCTGCGACATCGATTGCCAGCAGCAGCTTTTCCATCTCCGCCAGCAGCTCTTCGGTTTCGTCGAAGAACACCTGGAAGAACTGGCTCATGTCGATGGTCATCTGGCCGCTCCAGGCAACGCCACGACTGCCGGATGTCGCACGCGCTGCATCAGCCGATCACTTTTTTGACGACATCGATCAGCCGCTGCGGATCGAAAGGCTTGACCAGCCAGCCGTTGGCGCCGGCTGCCTTGCCCTTGGCTTTCATTTCGTCGCTCGATTCGGTCGTCAGCATCAGGATCGGCACGCGCTGGTAGGTCGGCATTGCCCGCAGCGCGCGGATCAGGGCCAGGCCGTCCATGCGCGGCATGTTCTGGTCCGTCAGCACCAGGTCGAACACCTGCGCCGACGCCTGCTCCAGGCCATCCTGGCCGTCGACTGCCTCGACCACCTGATAGCCGGCCGCGCGCAGGGAGAACACCACCATCTGCCGCAGCGAACCCGAGTCATCCACTGCCAGTATCGTCTTTGCCATATCCACTCCAGGAGATTCCATTACCTAAAACAATTCAATGTCGCCGCTTTCCAGATGCGTCTGCGCCACGGCCTTGCGCGCCACGCCATCGACCACGGTGCTTTTCTCCTCGAGCATCCGGTTGGCCGAAGCCAGCACTGCCAGCGCTTCGGCGTCGCCGGCGTCGGCCGCCGCCAGCGCCATGCCGGTTGCGCCGACGCCTTCGAGCACATCGCGCAGGCTGGCGACATGGCTTGCGATCCGCCCGAGCAGCTGGCCGGTCATGTCATGAAACTGCAAGGCGGTCACCGCTGCATTGACCTGGGCGCCGGCGTCGGCCTGCAGCTGCGCCAGCGCGGCCCGTGCCTGCGGCGTAAGCGGCAGGTCGTCCTGCAGGCTGCAGATCAGCGTCTGCTGCGCGGCGACCGCCGTATGAATGCCGATGAAACTCGCGCCCAGTTTTTCGATTGCCTCCGCCAGCAGCGCACCGGTCTGCTGCAGGTCGGTTTCGACCTCCGCCAGATGCCGCTCGCTCTGCTGCGACACTGCGCCGAGCAGATTCTGCAGTTGCAATGCAAGGCTGTTCGGTTGGGTCACGGGCAGCACCCGCCGGTGGCCGGGACGGCGCTGCGCAATGCACGGCGCGCGGCGGTAAAATGCGGCCGGCCTGCCGGCGCTGCGGCGAATCTGCCGCTCATGCGAAAACCATGCTCACTTTGCGCTCGCACGGGCCGCCTCCGCAGGTGCCGCACCCGATGCCGTGGCGATCGCCCGCCGCGTGCTTTCGGCCGCCGCAGCCGCCGCGTCGGCAGGTGCGGCAGCAGCAGCCGGCACGCCCGCCGCGCCGGGCGGGACAGCAACAGCGGGCGCACCGGATGCGCCCGGCGCAACGGCGCCGGCAGGAGCCGCCACCGGCACATCGGCCGCAGGCGTGACGCCTTCCTTGGTCACCGACTCTTCGGCCCTCTTGTTCATGACGATGATGCTGATGCGCCGGTTCACCGGACTCAGCGGCGCCGCGGCGTCGAAGGGCACCGCCGACGACAGGCCGACCACCCGCAGCACCTTGCCCTCGTCCATGCCGCCGGCGATGAGCGCGCGGCGCGAGGCGTTTGCCCGGTCGGCCGACAATTCCCAGTTGCTGTAGCCTTTTTCGCCGCTCGAATAGGCCGCCGCATCGGTGTGGCCCGACAGGCTGATCTTGTTGGGCATGTCGTTCAGGGTGCGGCCGATTTCGAGCAGGATCTCTTTCGTGTAGGGCTGCAGTTCGGCCCTTGCCAGCGCAAACATGGCGCGGTTCTGTTCATCGACGATCTGGATGCGCAGGCCGTCGGTGGTGATGTCGAGCAGCAGCTGGTTCTTGTACTGCTTCATGGTGGGCGACGACAGGATCATCCCCTCGATCTTCGCCTTCAGGCCCTGCAGGCGCGACAGTTCCAGCCGTTCGAGTTCGGCCTTGGCCGCGCCCAGGTTGTAGCTTTTCTTGGGCACCGGATTGTCGCCCTTCTTTTGCTGGCCATCCTTGCGGGAGAGGTCGCGTCCGCCACCCTGGAGCACGCTGGAGCTGTCGCCGCTGCCGGAGCCGCCCTGCATGGCCACCTTCAGCGGCGTCTTGAAGTATTCGGCGATGCCCGACATGTCGCCCTTGGAGG
>JANXSS010000498.1 GCA_025356535.1 Herminiimonas sp. | reverse complement strand
TCGGCGTTGACACCGGCGCTCTGGGCCAGGGCGGTCTGACATATGGTCGTCAAGCGTATCTGGGCCTGACCGGCGCGTTCGGTCAAGTCCGTCTGGGTCGTCAGAAGACAGTGATGTATGACGCCCTGCTGGCAGTCGATCCGTTCGGTATCGCAAGCAAAGGCGGCATGGATCGTCTGTTTGCAACCAACACGGCTGAGAACGCATATGCAACGAATGGCACACGCAATGGCACCATCGGTGTCGGTCGTTCGAACAACACGGTCGCTTACTTCACACCAACGATCAGTGGCTTCACTGGCGAAGTGACTTACACGTTCGGCGAAGCTCCCAGCACCGTCGGCGGCAACCAGGCATCGCGTCAGTATGGTCTGTCCGGTAACTATGCTGCAGGTCCACTGTTCCTGACAGCTGACTACCTCAATGTTGCTGACGCTGCTGGCAACAAGCACGCTGGTACAACACTGCTCGGCGGTACGTATGACTTCGGCGTTGCCACGGCGCATGCGGCTTTCGGTCAGGAAAAAGGTACGTTTGGTCCGTTCGGTGTTGGCGGCGCGTCGCTGCAAAGCACGAATCAGCGTGACTACATGATCGGTGCATCGATTCCGTTCGGCGCAAGCGCAGTTCAGATCGACTACGTCAAGAAGACCGACCAGAACAACACCAACGTTGGCGCCAAGCAGTACGCAATCGGCTACACGTATGCCCTGTCGAAGCGCACCAACTTCTACTCGTCGTACACCAACACCCAGTTCAACAACTTCAGCTATGTTGCAACTGGTGTTGCAAACCAGACAGACCGCGTCATCAACGCTGGCGTTCGTCACACGTTCTAATCATGCCGCAGGCGCAAGCCTGCTGCAGGGTTAACGCAAAAAGGCACCTTCGGGTGCCTTTTTCATTTCTCAGCGACGGTTCATTCAGGTTCGACGCCCAGCGCAATCAGGAAACGCGACACCATGTTGTAGGTCGCGATCACGCCAACCAGTTCCACCACCTGCTGCTCATCCGGCAGCACCGCCCGCACCGAGGCAAAGGTCTCCTCGCTTACCTGCACATGCGCAGTCATCTCGAAGGTCAGTGCGATGGTTGCCAGTTCGGCGGCATCGAACAGGCGCTCTTCGACGGCTGCTTCACCCAGATGCTCAAGGTCTTCGCTCTGCAAGGCGGCAACCTGCCGGTCGCTGCCGCCGGCCTTGACGAATTCCGGTGCGTGATGGATGAATTCATAGGTAGCACCATTGATGACCGCGACCACGCACATTGCCAGCTCGCGCAGTTTCGGCGACAGGGCAAGGCCCGTGCGTACTTCGCCCAGAAAGCCGTTCCAGCCGCGCGCGAATGCCGGGCTGTGCAACAGCATCCGGTCGAGGTTGAGCAATTCACCGCCGCGACGCTGGCGGATGGCATTGACGAGATCGACTGGTACGGCAAGGTCTGCGGGTTGATAGGCAATGCGTGGCATGAGGCTCTCCGGTGAAAAAACGAAACGATCATAGCAGCAAAGGTGCCGGAAACCCGTTCGAACGGCCAAGTTCTGCGTGCCCGGCTGCTATGATGGGCAACACTCCCCGGGCGGCAGGCCGTGCCTGCGGCAGCACTGCCCGCCTGCCCTGCTACCTGGCCCGACCGACGATTTCCTGCATTACAACGCTGGCCCACCTTTCAAGAAATCGATCATGTACCGCACAATCACATTGACGCTGACCGCCGCATTGCTGGCAACCCCGCCACCGGCAGCGATCGCTGCAGGCACCCCGGGCATGACAGGCATCGCAACGAACGAAAGCCCATTGCACATGACTCAACAGAATCCATTCCGCACGGCCAGCACGCTGTCGTTCCAGATGCCGCCGTTCGACCGCATCACCGACCAGAGTTACCTGCCGGCTTTCGAAGACGGCATGCGCGATGCCTTGCTCGAAATCGACAGGATCGCCGGCAACCTGGAGCCCGCCACCTTCGACAACACCATCGTCGCTCTCGATCGGTCCGGTCAACTGCTCGAGCGGGTGTCGTCGGTCTTCTTCAACATGACGGCCGCGAACACGAATGCGCAACTCGAGGCGATCGAACTTGCGCTCGCGCCGCGCCTGGCTGCGCACGAAGATGCGATCAAGCTCAATGCCGCACTGTTCGGCCGGATCGAGAAAGTTCATGCGGCACGCAGCAGCGGCGGGCTCGATGCCGAATCGCTGCGCTTGATCGAGCGCTATCACACCGACTTCGTTCGTGCCGGTGCGCGGCTGTCGGACGCCGACAAATCACGCCTGAAGTCGATGAATGCGCAGATCGCCTCGCTGTCGGCAACCTTCAGCCAGAACGTGCTCAAGGAAATCAACGCATCGGCCGTCACGGTCGACAACCTTGCCGAACTCGACGGCATGGCGGAGGCCGACGTTGCCGCCGCCGCGGCCGAAGCCGTCAGCCGTGGCATGCCCGGCAAGTACGTCATCGCGCTGATCAATACGACCGGCCAGCCGCCTGAAGAAGTGCTGAGCAGCCGTGCGCTGCGCAAGCGCCTGTACGAGGCATCGATTGCACGCGGCATGCGCGGCGGCCCGCATGACAACCGCGCGGTGGTCCTGGATCTGGTGGCGCTGCGCGCCGAACGCGCACGCCTGCTCGGTTATGCAAATCATGCCGCCTACATGCTGGAGGACCAGACCGCGCGCACCACCGATGCCGTCAACAAGCTGCTGGCCGACCTGGCGACGCCGGCCGTGGCCAACGCGCGGCGCGAAGCAGCGGACCTGCAGGCACTGGTCGATGCGGAAAAAGGCGGCTTTGCGATTGCTGCCTACGACTGGGCCTTCTACAGCGAAAAGCTGCGCAAGCAGCGCTTCGACTTCGATGCGGCGCAACTGAAACCCTATTTTGAATTCGACAACGTCTTGAAGAATGGCGTTTTCTACGCTGCCGGCCAGCTCTACGGCCTGCGCTTTTCCGAGCGGCGCGACCTGCCGGTCTATCATCCGGATGTGCGGGTTTTCGATGTGACGGACGCCGACGGCAAGCCGCTGGCACTGTTCCTGATGGACCCCTACGCGCGCAGCAACAAGCGAGGCGGCGCCTGGATGAATGCCTACGTCACGCAGTCGCGCCTGCTGGACCTGCATCCGGTGGTGGCCAACCATCTGAACATTCCGAAGCCGCCTGCCGGCATGCCGACCCTGCTCAGCTTCGATGAAGTCACGACGATGTTCCACGAGTTCGGTCACGCCCTGCACGGCATGTTTTCCAGCGTGCGCTATCCGCGTTTTTCCGGCACCAGCGTGCCGCGCGACTTTGTCGAATATCCGTCCCAGGTCAACGAGATGTGGTCGGTCTGGCCGCAGGTGCTGGAAAATTATGCGCATCATCATCAGAGCGGCGCTGCGATGCCGCCGGCCCTGCTGGAAAAGGTGCTGGCCACGCGCACCTTCAACCAGGGCTTTGACACCACCCATTACCTGGCGGCGGCCCTGCTCGACCAGCGCTGGTACCAGGTCGATGCCGGCACCTTGCCAACCGACGTAGCCGCCTTCGAGGCAAGCGCCCTGCAAAACGCCGGTGTCGACTTCGCGCCGGTGCCGCCGCGCTACCGCAGCACGTATTTCTCGCACGTGTTCTCGAGCGGCTATTCGGCCGGCTATTATGCGTACATCTGGAGCGAAGTACTCGACGCCGATACCGTGCAGTGGTTCCGGCAGAACGGCGGCATGACGCGCAAGAATGGTGACTGGTTCCGGCAGGAAGTGTTGTCGCGCGGCGGCAGTGTCGATCCGGTAGGCGCCTTCACCCGCTTTCGGGGTCATGCGCCGGATGTGGCGCCGCTGCTGGAGCGACGCGGGTTGAAGTGAATCTGGTGGTGGGAAGTGCTGGTTTCGAACCAGCGACCTATCGCGTGTGAGGCGATCGCTCTACCCCTGAGCTAACCTCCCGGCGCGGCAGATGCGCTTCATGAAGCGCATCTGCCGGCATGGCCGCGATTATCGCACAGATCGAAGCGGCGAATCAATCACCGGCGACGATGCGCCAGACCGACTTGCCGCGCACTTCCTTGTCCAGGCTCTGCAGCATCGCTTCATGCGCTGCCAGTTCCTCGGCGCTGGCGCGCAGGATGCGGATGTCGCGCAGCTCCAGCAGCTGCGCCGCCTGGTCGACTGCATCGAGCACGACGGCGTCGCTGCCCAGGTCCATGCTCAGGCTGTTCTGCCCGCGCGTCATCGCCAGATAGACTTCGGCCAGCAGTTCCGAGTCGAGCAGCGCGCCGTGCAGGGTGCGGTGCGCATTCGAGACGCCATAGCGGTCGCACAGCGCATCGAGCGAATTGCGTTTGCCCGGATGCATTTCCTTTGCCCGCACCAGGGTGTCGATCACTTCGCCGACATGGTCGCGAAAGCGGGCAATGCCCAGGCGCGCAAACTCGGCGTCGAGAAAGCCGACGTCGAAGGGCGCGTTGTGGATGATGATTTCGGCGCCGGCCAGATAGTCGCGCAAGCCGCTGGCGATTTCAGAAAATTTCGGCTTGTCGGCGAGGAACTCGGTGGTCAGGCCGTGCACCGCCAGCGCGCCTTCTTCGGAGTCGCGTTCGGGATTGAGGTAGCTGTGGAAGTTGTTGCCGGTCAGCCGGCGGTTGACCAGTTCGACGCAGCCGATCTCGATGATGCGGTCGCCTGCGCGCGGGTTCAGTCCCGTGGTTTCGGTGTCGAGCACGATCTGGCGCATCAGTCGACCATCCCGACGCCGCGGTTTGCCAGGGCGTCGGCCCGCTCGTTGCCTTCATGCCCGGCATGGCCCTTCACCCAGCGCCATTCGATGGTGTGCTGCGCCTGCGCGGCGTCGAGCGCCTGCCACAAGTCGACATTCTTGACCGGCGCCTTGGCAGCGGTCTTCCAGCCGCGCGCCTTCCAGCCGTGGATCCATTCGCTGATGCCCTTCTGCACGTACTGGCTGTCGGTATGCACCACCACCGTGCAGGGCCGCGTCAGGGTCGTGAGCGCCTCGATGACGGCTTTCAATTCCATGCGGTTGTTGGTGGTGTTGGCTTCGCCGCCGCACAGTTCCTTGACATGCTCGCCGGTGCGCAGCATTGCGCCCCAGCCGCCGGGGCCGGGGTTGCCCTTGCAGGCGCCGTCGGTGTAGATATCGATTTTTTCCATGTATTCTTTTTTTAAGAGGTTGTGTCCCGGCGCGACCGGTTCGTGACCGGCAAGGCATGCGGCGCCGTGACGGGATTGCGCTTCCATACCGGGCCGACCAGGCGCATGCCCTTGACCCGCTTGATCGCATGCATCATGTAGACCGCGCCAAGGTAGGGCCACCAGCGGTGGCCGGCTTTTTCCATGAAGGCATAACGCTGCA
>JANXSS010000483.1 GCA_025356535.1 Herminiimonas sp. | reverse complement strand
CTGGCCGAGGGTGCGGTCTCGGCCGGGCGCTATCACGCCAGCGGCCACCTGATCGTCTCGGCGCCGGCGGCGTTCGGGCGCAAGCATGTGGCGCCGCATGCGCCGGCATTCCTGCAGGAGCACGATCGCCTGAAGATGTCGTTCAACCTCACCGATGGCGTGGTCGACCTGGTGCGCGAGGGCTACGACATGGGCATTCGCATCGGCGGCAGCATCGATCCCGGCTTCGTTGCGATCGTACTGGCAACCAACAGGCGGGTGGTGTGCGCCACGCCCGACTACTTTGCCCGGCATGGGCGACCCGCCACCATCGAGGACCTGACGCGCCACAATTGCCTGGCCTTCAATCTGCAGGGCGGCCAGCAGCGCGGCTGGTATTTCGCCATCGATGGCAAGACGGTTGCGGTGCGCCCGGTCGGCAACCTCGACTGCAACGACGGCGAACTGCTGCACCGCTGGATGAGCGAGGGACTCGGCCTGGCATGGCGTTCGGAATGGGAAATCCAGCGGCAGCTGCAAAACGGCGACCTCGAAACCGTCCTCGACGAACATGCCCTGCCGGCCTACGACATCATGGCGGTCTATCCGCGCCAGCGTAACGTGCCTGCCAAGGTGCGGCTGTTCATCCAGCATCTGAAGGCGATCTATGCGCGGTCGGGTTACTGGCAGGCCGATCACTGAAGACTTGCCGGGCCCGGGATAGGCACACCGGCTGCCGGCAGCCGCCCTTACCGCACGTTGCGAAACGTCAGGTTGATGCGGCAGTTACCGGTGAGCGGATGGGTTGCCTCCTTCACCGGCAGCACGCCATGAAAGCACAGGCGCGACTGGCCGCCCCAGACGACGACGTCGCCATGCATCAGGCCAACCCGCACCTGCTTCTCGGCGCGCGTCAGGCCGCCGAACAGAAACATTGCCGGCACACCGAGCGACACCGAGACGATCGGTTGCGACAAGTCGTGTTCGTTGCGGTCCTGGTGCAGCGTCAGGCGCGCGCCAGGCTGGTAGCGATTGATCAGGCAGGCATCCGGCGAAAACCGCGCATAGCCGGCTTCGCGCGCAGCCCGTGTCGCAAGTTCCAGGAAAACAGCCGGCATCGGCGGCCATGGCTGGCCGCTGTCGGGGTCCTGCGCCGCGTACCGATAACCACGGCGATCCGACACCCAGCCCAGGGCGCCGCAGTTGGTCATGGCAACCGACATGTAAAAGCCGCCCGGCGTGACCAGATGACGAAAAGGCGCCCGCGTCACGATCGATTCAAGCGCCGCGAAAATCGCCAGCTCGTCGGCACGCGCATGACCACGCAGGATGCAGGCACCCGGCGCGAGTGCGTCGCGGTCAGGAAAACCGGGGGCTTCATCGGCAAAGAGGTCGGCTGTTGCAAACTGCTGCGTCATGCTTTTGTCCAAATGCGGTCGCACAGGTCGGCGTCAACGATCTGAAATGCGCGCCGCTACTTTCAAAATGTTAAATAGTTGCCGTACCGATTCGGTCAATACGGGCCTGTGCGCTTCCGATAAGCTCAGCCCCGGAAGCCGCCATCAAACGCGTCCTGGCAAGCGGCGCCTTGAACTGCCGGAAAGCGGGAGCAGATATCCGGCTTCCCGAATCTGAATCTTAACTGCATGTTTTACTCAGGAGAAAAAAATGGGGCTTTGTGCTTCGAAACCGATGATCATGGTCCACCACAAGACAATCGATCAAGAAGGAGCCGGACATCTCACGGTCGACTCAAGAGGGAAAATCAACACGATATACGAAATCTGGGACGACAAGGACCCGCAACCATTGGAAACATTGCGTCGACTCGAGCGCAAGACATTCCAGGAAATCTGCAACAATCCGGGCCTCGATTACAAACCGCGTGAGAACCTGCGCAAGCACTTCTGCCAATTCAACACTGCAGACGACCATGGCCGGATTGCCACACCACCGGCACGTGTGACGTCCAATCCCGATTACCAGACCAACCTGGCAAAGGGATTCGCCAGAATCTGATCACAGCGGCGCGTGCAACGCCAGCCAGAGCTCTAATCCTGGTGGCGCTTGCGGCGGCGCAGCAGATAATAGCCAACCCCGACCACTGCCGTTGCCACCGCCGCCTTGCGGGCAAATCCCGCCGGATTGTGGCGCAGCTCCGCACCCGCGCCCATTTCCGCAAGGATGTTCGGCACCCGCCCGCGCATCAGGTCTTCACCGATGCCCTCGACCACATTGACCCGGTCGGCCAGCAGCAACAGCAGCCAGTGGCGGATATCGCTTTCGCTCAACTTGTAGGCGAAGCGGCGGATCTTGCCGCTGACGCCTTTGGGCGGCGCGCTGGTGCCGAACAGCGGCGTGACGCCGGGGCGCTCGATCGAATGAAACACCTCCATGTTCAATGGCTGGTCCGGCGTCGGGCCGGACGGCGGATGGTCCAGGCGCGCCGGCATGCGCGCCATCGGATAGGCCGGCCGGTTGGCATGATCCAGATCGGCGCCCCAGCCCTGGATCTGCGAGCGATCGACCTTTGGCTGGCCAGCCTGCGCCACCGGATTGTCGGCGCTGTGGTCGCGGTGCGTGTGCCGTGCCGGGACCGGCGGCGCCTCGCTGAGGGACGTCATGCTGCTTGACTGGTTTTCCATGCTGCTGCTCCTTCTTGAAATCGGCCGGCCGGCCGTTCGGGCTAATGGACAAGTGAAAGCCTTGCCGCACGCGGCGGCACCAGGATGGTCTTGATGCAGTTGTCGAGCTTGCTCGAAAAGATGTGGTACGCATCCGATACTTCCTCGAGCGGCACCCGGTGCGTGATGATCTTCTTCGGCTCGATGCGACCGGCCTGTATGTGCTCGATCAGGCGCGGCAGGTGGCGCTTGACGCTGGCCTGGTTCATGCGAAGCGTCAGCCCCTTGTTGACGGCGTTACCGATCGGGATCGCATTGAAGGTCGGGCCGTACACGCCGACGATCGAGACGGTGCCGCCCTTTCGCGCGCAGTTGATTGCCCAGTGCAGGACGGTGGCCGCACCCGCCTGCAGCTTCAGGTAGCGCCCGATGATGGTCTGCGCGAGGCTGCCCGAGGCTTCGCAGCCGACCGCGTCGATGCAGACATCGGCGCCGAGGCCGCCGGTGATCTTCTTGACGTGCACCGCCATGTCGTCGATGTCCTTGAAATTGATGGTCTCGCATTGGGCAAAGTTCTTGACGAATTCAAGCCGATAGTCGACATGGTCGACCACGATCACCCGACCGGCGCCGAGCAGCCAGGCCGACTTCGCCGCAAAGATGCCGACCGGCCCGGCGCCGAAGACCAGCACCGTGTCGCCCTCCTTTATGTTGCCCATCTCGGCTGCCTGGTAGCCGGTCGGGAAGGCGTCGGTGAGCAGCACCGCATCGTCGCCGTCGAGATCCTTCGGTATCACGGTCGGGCCGACGTCGGCCATCGGCACCCGCACGAACTCGGCCTGGCCGCCATCGTAGCCGCCGGCGGTGTGCGAATAGCCATAGATGCCGCCGATGGCCGATGCCTCGGCATTGGTGTTGTGGCAGTTGCTGTAGAGCTCGCGCTGGCAGAAAAAGCAGGAACCGCAGAAGACGTTGAACGGCACCAGGACATGGTCGCCCACCTTCAGGTTCTGCACCTGTGCGCCGACTTCCTCGACCACGCCGGTGAATTCATGGCCGAAGGTCATGCCTACGCGCGTGTCCGGCACCAGCCCGTGGTACAGATGCAGGTCGGAGCCGCAGATGCAGGCGCGCGCGACGCGCACGATCGCGTCGCCCGGATGCTCGATGACGGGATCGGGCTTTTGCTGCGCCCGCACGCGGTAGGGACCTCGGAAATTCATTGCCAGCATCATGCTCTCCCAATAGAAATGATGAACGACCAGTACCCGGAAACGACATGCGGCATACGCGTAGCAATGGCAATGGCAATGGCAATGGCAATGGCAATGGCAATGGCAATGGCAATGGCAATGGCCCGCATGATCCTGCTCAGACCATGCGGGCGATAAAAGTTTCCAGATTAATAAAGCTTTTTGGGTTTGCATCAGCCCGCGCCGTCTGCGGCATCGCTTGCACCGCCAAGGTTCCGGCGGCCGGACGGGCATTCAAGATAATTGATGTTTTGCAAGCCCCCTCGATACGAACTTTCAGGAAGGAAGTTCGCAATCCTGCGACAGTAAATAAATGGAAAGTTCAGTATTGCAGCAGGTCCAGGCCGGTTGGCAATGCAGGCATCGGCTCGTTCGAGGGGACTTCACGCATTCAATCGCTGTCAGGCGAACAAGGACCGTTTATTTTCCAGAGAATTTTTTGAAAGTGATGCAATGTCCTTCCGACATCTACTGCGCAAAGCCAGTCCGGCAATATTGAACAATCTGCTGGAGAAGGCATCTCCCGGCAACCCGGTGCAAGCGGCATCAAAGCAGGTTACTTCGGCTGGAAACAGGTTTCAAGGTGGCCTGCATAGCTTGTCGCGCCTGAAACGGGACAGCGTTGCACAGTCCCTGCGTCACCCCTCGCCATCAAGACCGCCATTTACCGCAGCGCGGCCAGCCAATACCGCCGGGCTTGCCGAAAGCTTCAAGCATTCGGCATCCCAGAACAATATTCCATCGAAAAACATTGCCGATGTCAGCTTCCATGGGCAAGCAACGCAGATATCACGACACAACGCGCTGCGTTTCACGCAACTGCGCCTGAAAATTCTGCAGCAACCTGCCGGGCAAGCTTCGCATGACGAAAAAACGATGCACGGTATTCTTTCGAGCAAAGATATCGGCGAACGCGATCGCCTGCTGTTGCAAAACGAGAGATATTCACAACGCTACAGCACGGTGAGTTTTAATGGCGTAACGGCAGAAGTATCCAAGGATGCCGAACTGAAATTGATGTATCTACGAAATAATTTGTTGAATCTCGCGCCAGAGACCGCGCAATCGTACAAGCAGCTGTTGTCTGATGTCCTGGCCAGCGATGACATCGACCAGCGTCACCGGCTCGTGGACGAAATGGGAAAACAGGTCGAGCAACATCTGAAGAAATTTGCAACGGTAGAATTCAAAGGCGTCACAACCGAGATTCCAAAGACAATGGAACTGGAATTCATGCAAATGCGAATCGACCTGGTCAAGCTTCCTTACGAACGCGGCGAGGAATACGGTCGGCTCTTGCAGGATGTGCTCGCAAGCAAATTGGCTGGCGGGCGCGAGGAATTACTTGGCGCCATAGCCAGGCAGGTTGCGCAAGAGACCAAGGGCCTGCCGGAAATTGCGTCGTGATGGGCCGACGCGGCAGCGCACCGCACTCATGCAAGCCACAGGCGGGCGCGGCGCCTGAATTTTGCCATTGGCCGCCGCACGCCGTTGCCGGTCAGCTGCAACTTTGTCGATATCCTGTACCGTCGCTCCTTGTGGCTGGTGTCAGAGTCGTTCGCCCGCGCTTCGATGTGCCAACGCGTTTCTCAATAGCCTGTTCCTGTTGTGGGTAGTGATGACGGAGAGTAGCGTTTCCAGGTCGTGCGATGCGTTTGGAGGCAAGGTTAATATTTCTTCGAAGGTTTGCGTTGCACTATTGCCGGCTTCCATTGTTGAAGTACAACCTCGGGTTTGACGCCTTATTGGCGCAGGCCGTCCTTGCGCTTGCGAAGGCGGCCAATGCAAAACGAGAACGAGCCGGCGTATTTTCGATGAGGAAACTCTGGAAGCGTTTCAGGCGCTCGCCGTCTTCGCTTTCAGTTGCGCCGCCACCGGCAGCTTGCGGATGCGCTGGCCGGTGGCGGCGAAAATGGCATTGGTCAGGGCGGGCGCAGCCGCCGAGGTGCCGGGCTCGCCGATGCCACCGGGCTTGTCGCTGCTGCTGACGATATGCACCTCGATCTGCGGCGCCTCATTGATGCGCATCATCCGGTAATCGTTGAAGTTATTCTGCTGCACCCGGCCGCGCTCCAGGGTGATCTCGTTCCACAAGGCCGCCGTCAGGCCGAAGTTCACGCCGCTTTCGATCTGCGCCACCACCGTGTCCGGGTTGACGACCTGGCCGCAGTCGACTGCGCACACCACGCGGTGCACCCGCACGTCGCCTTCCGCACCCACCGACACTTCCGCCACCTGCGCCATGTAGCTGCCGAAGGCGAATTGTGCCGACACGCCGCGGCCGACCCGCCGTCCGGCGATCGGTTTCAACGGCCTGCCCCAGCCGGCCTTTTGCGCTGCGAGCTGCAAGACGGTGCGCATGCGCGGCGACTTGTCGAGCAGCGCCGTCCGATAGGCCACCGGATCGAATTTTGCCGACGCCGCCAGTTCGTCGATGAAGCTCTCCACCACGAAAATGTTGTGCGTGGCGCCGACGCCGCGCCAGAAGGCGGTTGGTATCGGCGGCTCGTGTCGCAGGTATTCCACCTTCACGTTCGCAATGTCGTAGGCGACATCCCTGGCGCCCTCGACGGCATCGGGGTCGACACCGTTCTTCAGCGCCGCCGGTGCGAAGCGGGCCATGACCGACGAGCCGGTGATCTTGTGCGACCAGGCGCTCGGCATGCCGCGCTCGTCGAGCGCGGCGGCGATGCGGTCGTAATAATACGGCCGGTACATGTCGTGCTGAATGTCCTCTTCCCGGCTCCAGATGAACTTGACCGGCCCCTTGATCTGTTTTGCGAACTGCACCGCCTGCATGACGTAATCGACTTCCAGGCGCCGGCCAAAACCGCCGCCGATGTAAAAATTATGCACGGCGATTTTTTCGATCGGCAAGCCGGTGAGCTTGGCAGCGATGCCCTGGGCAAGTGTCGGCACCTGCGTGCCGACCCACAGGTCGCATGCGTCGGCGCGCAGATCGACGGTGCAGTTCATCGGCTCCATGGTCGCATGCGCCAGGAACGGCATTTCATAGACCGCTTCATGCAGGATCGCCGCGCCGGCAATCGCCAGCGCCGCATTGCCGTCGTTGCGGGCAATCACGCCGGTCTTGCTGCTTGCCGCGCTTGCCATGTCGCCAGCGATTGCAGCCGTGCTTGTCTCGGCCTGGGCGCCATCGGTCCAGGTCGGCGCCAGCGCCTGCAGGCCCTGGCGCGCCGCCCACATGTGCTCGCCCACCACGGCAACGGCGCCGTCCAGGCGCAGCACCTTGCGCACGCCCCTGACCGCCATCGCCCTGGCCTCGTCGACGGACTTGAGCGTGCCGCCGGCCACCGGCGAAGCGGCAACGGTTGCAATGAGCATGTTCGGCAGGCGCACGTCGATGCCGAACTGCGCCCGGCCATTCACCTTGTCGGGCGAATCGAGTCGCTTGAGCGGCTTGCCGATCAGGGTGAATGCAGCGGCAGGCTTGAGCATCACGTCGCGCGGCATCGGCATGGCGGCCGCCGCATCGACCAGCGCGCCGTAGCCAAGCGTGCGACCGCTCGGCGCATGGGTGACGACACCGTTGCGCGCCACACAGGTGACGGGTTCGACCTGCCACTGTTTTGCGGCAGCCGAGATCAGCAGCACGCGCGCCTTGGCGCCGGCCTGGCGCAGCGGCTCCCAGGCGCCGCGCACCGAGGTCGAGCCGCCGGTGACCTGGCCGCCCAGGATCGGATCGCTGTAGAGGTTGTTGTCGGCCGGCGCCTGCTCCAGGCGCACCGCCGACAGGTCCACTTCGAGCTCCTCGGCCAGCAGCATCGGCATCGATGTGAACGTGCCCTGCCCCATCTCCACCTTGTGCATGATGAGCGTGACGACGCCGGTGCGGTCGATGCGGATGAAGGCGTTGTGCGCCAGGCCCGGCGCCTGGTCGGAGACGGCAGTGGCCTTGTTGCCGACCGCAGCCTCGGCGGGTTTTTCGGTGCGGCTCTTGTCCTGGGCTGCCGCCGGCAGGTACAGGCCGATGAGCAAGCCGCCGCCCAGGGCAGTGCCGGCTTCGAGAAAGCGGCGCCGCGATGGCGAGGCAGGCGCTGCCGGCGCCGGATCAATCTGCTGAGCGCCGTTATCGGTCGTGTCAGTCTGGTCGGTACGCATCATGCCTCCTTCTTGCTGGTCGCGGCGATCCGGATTGCGGCCCGGATGCGGCCGTAGGTGCCGCAGCGGCAGATGTTGCCGGCCATCGCCGCGTCGATGTCCTGGTCGCTCGGTTGCGGCGTTGCCTGCAGCAGCGCGGTGGCCGACATGATCTGGCCCGACTGGCAGTAGCCGCACTGGACCACGTCGATCTGGCGCCAGGCTGCCTGCACCCGGCGGCCCACCGGATCGTGCTCGATTGCCTCGATGGTGACGATCGGCTTGCCGAGCGCTGCCGACACCGGCGTGACACACGAGCGCACGGCGACGCCTCCCATGTGCACGGTGCAGGCGCCGCACATGCTGATGCCGCAACCGAACTTGGTGCCGGTCAGCCCGGCAACATCGCGCAAGGCCCACAACAGCGGCATGTCGTCGGCCACGTCGAGCCTGGTCGGTTTTCCATTGATGGTCAGAGTTGGCATCGTAATCTTTCAAGAAACGGCGTTTGGCGGCCTGTGCACTGGCAGCAAGACACCGGCCGGAGAGCGCTTGCGATATTGCCCTTGCTTGCGTGTTTCGCTTTCGACAGGCTGCTGTTGCGATGGTTCGTACGGCGCGTGGTCCGGCATGGGGTACGCCGTGACGGCGACCGACCCGGATTAAACATGCATTTAATATGCATCTTTGGTATGATCGTGTTCCGACACGATTTTCCGCCCGGATCTACCCCATGCGCATCACGCGATTTTCCGACTTCGGCCTGCGGGTCCTCATCTACCTTGCACCGGCACGCGAAACACGGACGCTGGTGACGGTTGCCGAAATCGCCGCGCAGTTCGACATACCGGTCAATCATCTGGTCAAGGTGGTCGGCCAGCTGGCGCGTACCGGATGGGTACAGGCAACGCGTGGGCGCGCCGGTGGCTTGCGCCTGAACGTGGCGCCAGGCAGCCTGAAGATCGGCGACGTCCTGCGCGAACTGGAAGGCAATACGGAACTGATCAACTGCGACGCGCAAGCCTGCGCGCTGCGACTCGATTGCGGCCTGCGCGATGCCTTGCGGGTCGGCATGAATGCTTTTTACGAAGCAATGAATGCCTACACCCTGGCTGACGTGGTCAGCGGCGGCACCGGCGAGAAAATCGTACGGATGCATCACCGGATGAGCGCCGGGCAGTTGCTGCAATAGGCCTGCTGCCGCGCACCTGTCAGCTACCCGTCAACTACCCGGTGGCGCATGCGAACGCAGCACCGTACCCTGCATTCCGACTTAATTGTTGCATTTAACTTATATATTTGGAGCCTCATGATTTCAGCAGCCGCACGACCTTATATCGACGCCAGCGTACCGGTCCTGCGCGAGCATGGCCTGGCGATCACCCGCCGCTTCTACAGCAACATGTTTGCGGCGCATCCGGAGCTGACCAATCTTTTTAACATGGGCAACCAGGCCAGCGGCGTGCAGCAGCAATCCCTGGCCGCGGCAGTATTCGCCTATGCGGCCAACATCGATGACGTCGCCGCCCTGACGCCGGTGATCAACCGCATCGTTCACAAGCATGTATCGGTCGGCATCGTGCCGGCCCATTATCCGATCGTCGGTCGCCACCTTCTCGGCGCGATCCAGGAAGTGCTCGGCGAAGCTGCCGTGCCGCCGCTCATGGCAGCCTGGCATGAAGCCTATACCGCGCTGGCCGACACACTCATTGCCGCCGAGCGCGAACTTTATGCACAGGCCCGCATCACGCCGGGGCACTTCCAGCCGATGCAGGTGCAGGCGGTGGTCGAGGAGTGCGTCGACGTCATCTCCTACACGCTGGTCTCGCCCGACGGCGCAAGCGTACCGGCCTTCAAGCCGGGACAGTATGTGAGCGTGCGCGTGCGCCTGCCGCAGGGCCAGACCCAGTTGCGCCAGTACACCCTGTCGGACCGGCCGCATCCGGACCGGCTGCGCATCACCGTCAAGCGCGCCGTCGCCCGCGCCGATGCGCCAGAAGGACAGGTATCGACCCTGCTGCAGCATGAGCTGGCCGTCGGCAGCACCGTCGATGTCAGCCATCCGTTCGGCGACTTCATGCCCGATACCGCCGGCACCGCGCCGATCGTGCTGCTCTCGGGCGGCATCGGCATCACGCCGATGATTGCGGTATTAAATGAAATCGCCGCGACCGCCCCGCAGCGCGAAGTCGTGTTCGCACATGCAGCAGGCGGACCTGCGCATCATGCCCACCGCGCCGACGTCGAGGCAGCGCGGCTACGCATGCCCGGCCTGAAGGTGATCACCTTCTACGAGTCGGGCGGCGAGGCTGTCGCAGACGGCACCGGCCATGAGGTCCGCGCCGGCTACATGCGCATTACCGACCTACCGTCGTGGCCCCATGCCACCACCAGCGTCTACCTTTGCGGCCCGATACCGTTCATGCAGGCGCAGTGGCGCGACCTGATCGAGGCGGGCGTGCCGGCGAGCCTTCTGCACCGCGAAGTGTTCGGCCCGGAACTGCTCGATGTACTGGCCTGAGTCGCTGTGGGGGCGCGCGGCAAGCCCCGGCGCTTGTTGCGGCGAAGGTGCGTCATGGCGCTGCTAGAACTGGAACCCGAATCGATGGGCGTGCTGGTGCAGGCGTTCTACGGCGCGGTGCGGGAGGATCCCCTGCTGGGCCCGGTGTTTCTGCGCGCACTCGGCGACGACTGGTCGCCCCACCTGGAGCGCCTGACGCACTTCTGGCGCACCATGATGCTGGGAACCCGCGAGTTCCAGGGCAACGTGTATGGCACGCACATGCGCCTAGGCGGCATCGGGCCGGCCCACTTCGAGCGCTGGCTGGCGCTGTTCGACGCCACGGCCATGCGCCTGTTCACGCCGCCTGCAGCGGCGGCGCTGCTGCAGGCGGCACACCGGGTCGCGGCAAGCCTGCAACTCGGCTATTTCGACAAGGTCGTCGTCGCCTGATGGACGGGGTTGAACCGGCAGGATGCCGCAGCCTGTGAATCTTATTTTTTTTTCAATGATTTTCATGGGATGTCGCGGCGCACCATGCGATCGACTATAGTGGCCGCCTGCATTTTTTGGCGTCCAATCCTGTTGGGAATCGCTTAAAACTGGACCACGGTTTTCATCTAAAACTGACCCACCCTATT
>JANXSS010000433.1 GCA_025356535.1 Herminiimonas sp. | reverse complement strand
CCTTCGGCGGGATCGTAATTTGGTTGGCGGCGATGTGTCGCGCGCGTAGGAGTCGTTGACGACCGGGGCGGCGCCTCGGTGGCCGGTGCCTTCGCGCAGGTGCGCGTGGAGATCAGCGCCGACCTGGGTGATGTGTGCCGTAGTCATTTTTTCAATTCAGCACCTTTGCATGCTTGGCACTACTTCAGATGGGGCTAATTATGGGGCAAATTAGGGGAATCGAGGGGTAACGTAGGGACACGCAGCACTATGAAGATCGTTTTTTGTCTGGTATATTCTTGTTTGTCGGGATGATTCGAGTCCAATCGTGCCTAGCAAAATTTCGTTAGAGTTTTTTGGTAATCCTATTTGCAGCCGGTTTCAAAGGCCGGCCGCAACAGTCTGTAAGAGCGAGAAAGGCATCCCGGTTATGACACCGCGAACTTCCACCACAATGGTTTGTAAGCGATAATAGTCGGGATCTTTTTCGGTAGTCTGTTTTGAAAAAGCGCGGCTAGCCCGCGTTTTTTTTCGCCCGCGTTTTTGTCTACGCGACGAAAATATTATGAAGGCGCATCGCATCGCGGCGCCATGCAAGCGTAATTCAAGGCGATTGCCGCGGTACCGATGCAATCGCTCTTTCTTTCACAGCATTTACTACATGCCGGTGCAACCATTGCGCTGGCCCGGAGAGCAGCATGGTCACAGTCAGTCTTCCAGATGGTTCGAAACGCCAGTTCGACGCACCCCTGACGGTGGCCCAAGTAGCCGCCAGCATCGGCGCCGGCCTGGCAAAAGCCGCGCTTGCCGGCAAGGTCGATGGCAAGGTGGTCGATACCTCCTTCATGATCGACCATGATGCCGATCTGGCCATCATCACCGACAAGGACGCCGAAGGACTGGACGTCATCCGCCATTCGACCGCGCACCTGCTGGCCTATGCGGTCAAATCGTTGTTCCCGGATGCGCAGGTCACCATCGGCCCGGTGATCGACAACGGTTTTTATTACGACTTTTCCTACAAGCGGCCCTTTACGCCGGAAGACCTGACTGCCATCGAAAAGAAGATGACGGAGCTGGCGAAGAAGGACGAGCCGGTCAGTCGCCGCGTGCTGCCGCGTGACGAGGCCGTTGCGCATTTCCTGTCGATCGGCGAAGCCTACAAGGCCGAGATCATCGGCGCGATTCCTGCCGACCAGGATGTGTCGCTGTATGCGGAAGGCGCTTTCGAGGATCTGTGCCGCGGCCCCCACGTGCCGTCGACCGGCAAGCTGAAGGTCTTCAAGCTGATGAAACTGGCCGGCGCCTACTGGCGTGGCGATTCGAAAAACGAAATGCTGCAGAGAATTTACGGCACCGCCTGGGCGAAAAAGGAAGACCAGGAAGCCTACCTGCACATGCTGGAAGAAGCCGACAAGCGCGACCACCGCAAGCTCGGCCGTGCGCTCGACCTGTTCCACTTCCAGGAAGAGGCGCCGGGCCTGATCTTCTGGCATCCGAAGGGCTGGACCGTGTGGCAGCAGGTCGAACAATACATGCGCCGTATCTACCAGGACAACGGCTACCAGGAAGTCAAGGCGCCGCAGATTCTCGACATCAGCATGTGGGAAAAATCCGGCCATTGGGAGAACTACAAGGAAAACATGTTCACCACGGAGTCGGAAAACCGCTCCTATGCCTTGAAGCCGATGAATTGTCCCGGCCACGTGCAGATCTTCCGCGCCGACATGCGCTCCTACCGCGACCTGCCATTGCGCTACGGCGAGTTCGGCCAGTGCCACCGCAACGAGCCGTCCGGGTCGCTGCACGGCATGATGCGGGTGCGCGGTTTTACCCAGGACGATGGCCACGTGTTCTGCACTGAAGACCAGATTCTCGACGAATGCGTGGCCTACACGGCATTGCTGCAGCGGGTCTACAAGGATTTCGGCTTTACCGAGATCATCTACAAGGTCGCGACCCGGCCGGAAAAGCGGGTCGGCTCGGACGAAGCCTGGGACAAGGCGGAGACCGCACTGATCGAGTCGCTGAAGCGCTCGAACTGCACCTACGAGATTTCACCCGGCGAGGGCGCCTTTTATGGCCCGAAGATCGAATACACCCTGAAGGATGCGATCGGGCGCATGTGGCAATGCGGCACGATGCAGGTCGATTTTTCGATGCCGGCCAGGCTCGGTGCCGAATATGTCGCCGAAGACAACACCCGGAAAGTGCCGGTCATGTTGCACCGGGCAATCCTCGGCTCGCTGGAGCGCTTCATCGGCATGCTGATCGAAAACTATTCCGGTGCGCTGCCGATGTGGCTGGCGCCGGTGCAGGTGGTCGTGCTCAACATCTCCGAAGCACAGGCCGAATATGCACAGGCAGTAACACAAAACCTGAAGAAACAAGGGTTTAGAGTAACCTCCGATTTGCGCAATGAGAAAATAACCTATAAAATACGCGAGCATTCGGTGCAGAAGCTGCCTTATATCGTCGTCATCGGCGACAAGGAGCGGGATGCGAACACAGTGGCCGTGCGTGCGCGAGGCAATATCGATCTGGGTGCGATGCCCCTCGATGAACTGGTGAAGCGACTGCAGCATGATGTCGACACCAAAGCCTGAGCGACCGAGCACGGCCGATTCATTTGATATTTAAAGGAAATTACAATAGCTACTGACAAGTCGCACCGCATCAACGGTGAAATCACTGCACCCGAGCTGCGCCTCTCGGGCGTCGAGAACGAAGCACTCGGAATCGTGACGCTGGCCGAAGCCTTCCGTCTGGCAGAAGAAGCGAACGTCGATCTGGTCGAGATTGCGCCCACCGCGCAACCGCCGGTCGCCCGCCTGATGGACTACGGCAAGTTCAAGTATTCCGAGCAGAAAAAAGCGCACGAAGCCAAGCTCAAGCAGAAGATCATCCTGGTCAAGGAAGTCAAGTTCCGGCCGGGCACCGATGATGGCGACTACAACATCAAGCTGCGTAATTTGATCAAGTTCCTCGACGAGGGCGACAAGACAAAAATCACGCTGCGCTTTCGCGGCCGTGAGATGGCGCACCAGGACATCGGTGTGCGCATGCTGGAGCGCCTCAA